>NZ_JASPII010000029.1:0-4982 GCF_030229635.1 Corynebacterium marquesiae | reverse complement strand
TGTCGCGGCTGACCTGTCAAGCATCACGACGATTCCCTCAGCCACAGACTGTCAAATATGTCATGAACTCAGACACCTCCGGGCGCACAAAATGAGCCGCCTTCGGGCGGCTTTCCTTGTATCTAATCTATTTCGCAGGTGCCCGTCTATGAAGCCTTCCTCATTGCTGCCGGGTCTCATTGCCGGCATTGTCTTGGGTCTTGCGCTATGGCTCGGTTCTGGGAGCCTGTGGCTTCTTCTAGGCGGAGTTGTGCTTGGTTTGATGGGCGCCTCGCTTCTCAAGCTCGCCGCTGATCCCTCTCGGTCGCGCAAAATCGCGATGATAACTTCCGTGATTAGGCGGATTCTCGCTGCAGTAATAGGTCTTAAGAAACCCCTTTATAAAATGCAGGACACTTATAAAGCTTCCACAGTAACCTTCCAGACTCTCTTAGTAGAAAAAGAAAGTCTTTATTAATAAGGGGACTGCGGCAACGCGCTCCCCTCTGTCTTGAAGGAGAACGCCCGGTGTCCGCATCTTCGCGCATCGTTGGGCTTGATATAGCCCGCTCACTTGCCATTATTGGCATGGTAGTCCTGCACATGGCCTCCCTCGTGTGGCATACCAAAGTCATTCTCAACGGCCTGCCCGCTGCGCTTTTTGCCATTTTGGCTGGCGTCACATTGATGATCATTGCCCGCAATTTCACGGTGACGACGCTTCTGCGCATCCTCGCCCGAGGCTGCATAATTACACTCATCGGCCTCGCGCTACTGCCCCTAGGGGGAGAGATTCAGGTCGTCCTAGTAGTAATCGGCATCACCATGATGCTGCTGTGCTGGGTTCCCCCATTGCACTGGGCCTGGAAGCTAATCCTATTCGCTGCGGCCACCGTAGCCGCGACCGTGAAATACGCTCCGCTGACTCTACCGCAGGTATACCCACTGCTGGCCTATGTCGCTTATTTCCTCGCCGGCATGCTGCTCTATGAAATCTATATTCGCAAGCAAGACGCAGCCGCGCAGTGGGCTTCCACTGCTATAGCCGGCATCGTTGCCGCTATCGGTTTCTACTTCCGCTTTACTGCGGACATTCCTGGCTGGCTGCGTTTTACCGGGCACACCGGCGTAGTGGGCGAGATCGTGCTGTCCATTGCCGTCGCCGCAGTCGTCCTACACCTATGCTTGCTTGTTGGCCGAGCTGCGCCCAAGCTGGCCTATCCCTTTGCGGCGCTGGGCGCGATGTCACTGAGCATCTACATCCTGCACGTGCTCACCGCCTATTACTGGCAAAGCCACATCGCCCTGCACAACACCGCCTGGGCCTGTGCCTTCATCGCCCTCTTCCTCGTTATCGCAACCCTGTGGCGCCGCCTGATAGGGAAGGGGCCGGCCGAATGGGCCGTCGCCAAAGTTATCGCCATCGCCGTTCCTGCCGGAAAGAAGGACTAATCATGCAGCACAAAATCTTCCCTGCCTTGCTCGCCGCTAGCATCGTGGCACTGACTGCCGCCCCGGCCACTGCACTCGAACACGGCGAACCAGCTACGGACTCCCAGGAGGCCCATACTGTCGCCCAACTCAAGATAGGACGCGTGGGTAGTTTTGGTGATTGTACTGGTACTCTCGTGGCCGCCCAGTGGGTGCTCACCGCACGCCATTGCCTCGAGTCCGTGAATAATAAGGGCACCCAAGCCCGCATCAACGGAACCACCTACGACGCTGATTCGTGGGCGCTGTCCCCGCTTTCCGACGCCGCCCTTCTCCACCTCACCGTCCCTGTCACCGATACAAAACCCGCAGAGATTTCCACCCAAGTTCCTGAACCAGGTAAACGCGGCACCCTCTACGGCTGGAGCAGTAGTTCTTCTATGGCGCGCCGCGGTCAGCTGCCCCAAGCAGAAATGGAAGTGGCTGAGCTCCTCGGCGGTAGCCCCGCCGCACCTGCTGGCGCGGACGCTGGCGCGGGCGCCGCCACGGACGCTGGTGAGGATGCCGATGATGGAGAAAGCGTTCCCGCGGCTGAGGCCATGCCGGGACTTAAAATGCCGGAGGGTACGGAAAGCGTGCCAGCCAGCGAGGCGATGCCGGGTGGGGCGCCAGATGGCCCGATGCCACTAATTGAAAGCGCCATTCTCGACGTACACTCCACCGGCCGAGCCGGCATGCAGGGTGGTGACTCCGGCGGCCCCTTCTTTGTAGACGGTAAGCTCGCCGGACTCGCCACGGCGGGCACCGCGAACGGGGACCCAGACCTGCCTTCGCCTAGCGCGGCTATTACCACGCTGGCCGGCACCAAGGAGTGGATCGAGGCAGTAGTGAGCGGGCGCGATAAGGAAGCGATTCTCACCGCGGAAACCACTCCCGAACCGCCGAAAACCCCGCAGACCAGCGCCGACCACCCTTGGCTTTATGCCGGCATAGCAGTGCTAGGTCTTATTGCCGCCGCAGTAGTATCCCGCATTCCCGGCCTACGGGGCCGCAAGCGTTAGAAAATCTCGATGCGCCCGCCCAGGGACTCGGATTGGCGCAACTGCGCCACCCACTTCGGGCCGCCTGGGTGCAGGCGCAGCACTGGGCGGGAAGAAATCTTGATCGGGGAGACCGATTCCTTGCGCGCGCCGGAGCGGGCGTCGATGCGGGTGCGGGCGCGGTAGCCGGCGTCGGTAAGCTCAGCGATGGAAGGCTCAGGGGAGTCGAGCTTCTCGCGGGCGTCGTGCAGCAAGTCCAAGGCCTCGTCCAATGCCTCCACCAACGCCGGCGCATTGGTCTCGCACATCTGCTGCACCAGCTCCGGGTGAGTGCCGGCCACGCGGGTAGCGTCCTTGAAAGAACCGGCAGACAGGGACTGCGCCAGGATTCCGCCGTTATCGCCCACCACGGCGAGGATCTCCGCAAAGACGTGTGGCAGGTGGGAAATGCGCGCCACCGCGGCATCGTGATTAGCCACGCGGATAGGCACCGCCTCTGCGTGCACCATCTGGGTCATGCGCACGACCTCGGTGAAGGTCTCAATCCACTGCTTCGGAATCTTTTCCCCGCGCGCCTCGCACTCGGCGGCGTAGTCATAGGTAATGCCCCACGCCGCGCGGCGGAACAGATCCTTCTGCGAGTTATCCCAACCGGACTTTGACGTGCCCGCCATCGGGTGGCCGCCCACATAGCGCGACTCCATTCCGCGCTCCAGGACCTGTTGGCGCACTGCCGTCTTAACGGAAACGACGTCCGTAATACCGCAGCTCGGCGCGTGCTCCTGAATGGCATCGAGGACGCTTCCCACAGCGCCCATCGGCACGGCTATGACAATGAGCGCGTTCTCCGTCTCCGCGCGGGTCAAAATCGCCGGAAGATCATCGGTGACGTCAAAACCCTGCTTTACTGCAGTGCGAGCGCCGGACGTGGAGTGGTTGTATCCAAAAACGTGGTGTTTGTATCCGGCGAGATCGCGCAGCAAAGAGCCGCCGATGAGGCCGAGGCCAATAATGCAGATAGGGCGTTGAACATCTTGAGAACTCACGATGACAATTGTGGCACAACACGACTAATCTCACGAGGTATGAGCAACGAAAATTACTCCTTCGCAGTAACCGTCGCCCGCAACGCGGGCCAATGGCTGGTGCGCAGCTTCAACGATGACTTTGAGGATCCGCAGACCTCCATCAATGCGGTGCGCAGCCTGCGTTCCGAGGGTGCTGCGTTCGCGCTGCTGTGCGTGGAGGATGCCTATTTTATTGCCGTGCGCCCAGTGCCGGGCGGGGTGAAGATGCTCATCTCGGATGCTACCTATGGCGTGGACGATGACTTCGCCGCCGATTTCATGGATATCAACGACCATGAAATCCCGGATGTGGACCCCGAAGAGGCCGATCCTTATGGCGAGGGCGATTTCGATATCTTCGCCGACCTTGGCCTGTCCGAGGACCAGGTGGGCTACATCATCGACAATGATGAGGACTGGCCTTCCGATATGTTGCTGCGTATCGCCGGCGAGCTCGGCTTTGGCGATGAGTTGGAAGACGTCATTGTTAACGCCTGAGCTCTTGCTGCGCGCTGAGGCTCGGATGCGCCGCGCCCTCGACGTCGCCAAGCGTACGCCGGCCGGCGACGTCCCCGTGGGTGCGGTGCTGTACGACGCCGCCGGAACCGAACTTGCCACCGGCGTCAACCGCCGCGAAGAGCTGGCCGATCCCACCGCCCATGCCGAAGTCGAGGCCATTCGCCAGGCCGTTCGTGTGCACGGCGATGGCTGGCGGCTTTCCGGTTGCGAGCTCGTCGTCACCCTAGAACCCTGCGCCATGTGCGCCGGCGCCTTGCAAGCTGCCCGTGTTTCTTCCGTGGTCTTTGGCGCCTTCGAGCCCAAGACCGGCGCGTGCGGCTCGCTTATCGATGTCCTGCGTGCCCCCACCGCCCCCTTTACCCCGCAGGTCCGCGGCGGCGTCCTCGAAGACGAATGCGCTGGGTTGCTCCGAAACTTCTTCGACGGCCTGCGTTAAACGTGCGTACACTGGTGGTCATACAACAACCGTTTACTCAAAGGAGTGATTATGGGCGATTTGGAAAACAAGAAGGATGGCCTTGTAGGCAAGGCAAAGGAAGCCTACGGCGAAGCTACCGATAACAAGGACGTAGCTAACGAGGGTAAGGCCGACCAGGTCACCTCCGAGGCTAAGGACAAGCTGTCTGACGCTGCCGAAGGCATCAAGGACAAGGCCAACGAGGTTATCGGTGGCCTGAAGGACGACTAATCCTCGTCCCCCGTTTCTCATATCGCTGCGCTGGCACCCCGCTGGCGCAGCGATTTTGTCGCTCGGGCCCACTCCCGTAGTCTGGAACGCGGTGGCGTGTCCGAGCGGCCGAAGGTGATCGCCTCGAAAGCGATTGTTGGGTAACCCCCAACCGCGGGTTCAAATCCCGCCGCCACCGCACTGTCATGAGTCGCGACATGTTTGACAGATGAGTCGCGGCATCGTTGACAAACCGGCATCTCAGTTGCTTTTTGTTCT
>NZ_JASPII010000028.1:1706-3588 GCF_030229635.1 Corynebacterium marquesiae | reverse complement strand
CACGCTTACACCACCAATCCAATAAGTGGCGTGGCTACCTCACTGCGTCACCCCATCACTTGAACCACACATCAGGCCCCACGACATCAACACCACCAACACTCAAAGAGTACCGGTAGTGCATCCGCGGTGGTTAGTATCAGTGCTTCATCATGGGCGCGCATGTACGGGTACCAGAATATCAACTGGTTATCCATCGACTACGCCTGTCGGCCTCGCCTTAGGTCCCGACTCACCCTGGGAAGACGAACTTGACCCAGGAACCCTTAGTCATCCGGCGGATAGGATTCTCACCTATCAATTCGTTACTCATGCCTGCATTCTCACTCGCACACAGTCCACGCCTCCTTACGGTAACGCTTCCACCCATGCACGACGCTCCCCTACCCAAACAAAAATTGTTTGCCGCGGCTTCGGCGGTGTACTTGAGCCCCACTGAATTGTCGGCGCAGAACCACTCGACCAGTGAGCTATTACGCACTCTTTCAAGGATGGCTGCTTCTAAGCCAACCTCCTGGCTGTCTTCGCGATCCCACATCCTTTTCCACTTAGTACACCCTTAGGGGCCTTAACCGGCGATCTGGGCTGTTTCCCTCTCGACTATGAAGCTTATCCCCCACAGTCTCACTGCCGTACAACACAATTAGTGGCATTCGGAGTTTGGCTGACATTGCTAAGATTGTAGTCCCGCTCAACCAACCAGTCGCTCTACCTCCACCAAGCTATAATACGACGCTGCACCTAAATGCATTTCGGGGAGAACCAGCTATCACGGAGTTTGATTGGCCTTTCACCCCTACCCACAGCTCATCCCCGCAGTTTTCAACCTACGTGGGTTCGCGCCTCCACAACCTCTTACAGCTGCTTCACACTGGCCATGGGTAGATCACCCCGCTTCGGGTCCAGGACATGCCACTTGCCACCCCATTAGGATTCGGTTTCCCTACGGCTACCCCACACGGGTTAACCTCGCGACATGCCGCTGACTCGCAGGCTCATTCTTCAAAAGGCACGCCATCACACACAAAAAGGTGCTCTGACGGATTGTAAGCACATGGTTTCAGGAACTATTTCACTCCCCTCCCGGGGTACTTTTCACCATTCCCTCACGGTACTAATACACTATCGGTCACACTGAGTATTTAGGCTTACCGGGTGGTCCCGGCAGATTCACAACAGATTCCACGAGCCCGCTGCTACTCGGGCAACCCAACAACCTGAATGCCATTGTCTTCAACTACAGGACTCTCACCTTCTCCGGCAGGTAATTCCAAACCACTTCACCTAACAACAACACACAAGCACGATGATGGTAGTCACCGCACGTTGGGGCCCACAACACCGCACACACAACCCCTACCAGGTATCACATGCACACGGTTTAGCCTCATCCACGTTCGTTCGCCACTACTAGCAGAATCATTATTATTTTCTCCTCCTACGGGTACTGAGATGTTTCACTTCCCCGCGTAAACCCCCACAACAGCTATGAATTCACTGAAGGGTAACCCCACATAACCAGGGCCAGGTTTCCCCATTCGGACATCCTCGGATCAACGCTTAATTGACAACTCCCCGAGGCTTAACGCAGCCTTTCACGTCCTTCATCGGCTCAGCATGCCAAGGCATCCACCATGCGCCCTAAATAACGAACACACAAACCACCACACACAACAAAGTGCAGGTGGCCACACAAGTGAACTTGACAAAAAATTGACTAAAGAAAAAAGAAATCACACAAACACACACAAACAAACCACAAAAATGCAATCCATCCGGTGTGTCTAATGCTCGCGTCCACTATACAGTTCTCACACAACACCCCAACCACACCCGGCCAACACACACCGTGTAGCCAAGACTAATGGTCAGGCACAAAAAA
>NZ_JASPII010000028.1:0-1606 GCF_030229635.1 Corynebacterium marquesiae | reverse complement strand
TTTTCATAATAAAAGTTGGCAGCATGACACTCGCACACTCAACCAACCAAGGTGCAACTGCACCCGAATAATAAAAGCTCCTTAGAAAGGAGGTGATCCACCCGCACCTTCCGGTACGGGTACCTTGTTACGACTTCGTCCCAATCGCCGATCCCACCTTCGACGGCTCCCTAACAAGTTTGGGCCACCGGCTTCGGGTGTTACCAACTTTCATGACGTGACGGGCGGTGTGTACAAGGCCCGGGAACGTATTCACCGCAGCATTGCTGATCTACGATTACTAGCGACTCCGACTTCATGGGGTCGAGTTGCAGACCCCAATCCGAACTAAGGCCGGCTTTCAGCGATTCGCTCCACCTCACAGTGTCGCTGCGCGTTGTACCGACCATTGTAGCATGTGTGAAGCCCTGGACATAAGGGGCATGATGATTTGACGTCATCCCCACCTTCCTCCGAGTTGACCCCGGCAGTCTCTCATGAGTCCCCAACCAAATGCTGGCAACATAAGACAAGGGTTGCGCTCGTTGCGGGACTTAACCCAACATCTCACGACACGAGCTGACGACAACCATGCACCACCTGTACACCAGCCACAAAGGGAAACTACATCTCTGCAGCGATCTGGTGCATGTCAAGCCCAGGTAAGGTTCTTCGCGTTGCATCGAATTAATCCACATGCTCCGCCGCTTGTGCGGGCCCCCGTCAATTCCTTTGAGTTTTAGCCTTGCGGCCGTACTCCCCAGGCGGGGCGCTTAATGCGTTAGCTACGGCACGAAAGTCGTGAAAAGACCCTCACACCTAGCGCCCACCGTTTACGGCATGGACTACCAGGGTATCTAATCCTGTTCGCTACCCATGCTTTCGCTCCTCAGCGTCAGTAACTGCCCAGTAACCTGCCTTCGCCATCGGTGTTCCTCCTGATATCTGCGCATTTCACCGCTACACCAGGAATTCCAGTTACCCCTACAGTACTCAAGTTATGCCCGTATCGCCTGCACGCCCGGAGTTAAGCCCCGGAATTTCACAGACGACGCGACAAACCACCTACGAGCCCTTTACGCCCAGTAATTCCGGACAACGCTCGCACCCTACGTATTACCGCGGCTGCTGGCACGTAGTTAGCCGGTGCTTCTTATCTAGGTACCGTCACAAAAAGCTTCGTCCCTAGCGAAAGGAGTTTACAACCCGAAGGCCGTCATCCCCCACGCGGCGTCGCTGCATCAGGCTTGCGCCCATTGTGCAATATTCCCCACTGCTGCCTCCCGTAGGAGTCTGGGCCGTATCTCAGTCCCAATGTGGCCGTCCACCCTCTCAGGCCGGCTACCCGTCGCCGCCTTGGTAGGCCATTACCCCACCAACAAGCTGATAGGCCGCGAGCTCATCCTACACCGAAAAAACTTTCCAACCATCACACTAAAAATGGCTCCTATCCGGTATTAGACCCAGTTTCCCAGGCTTATCCCGAAGTGCAGGGCAGATCACCCACGTGTTACTCACCCGTTCGCCACTCGAGTACCCTGCAAGCAGGGCCTTTCCGTTCGACTTGCATGTGTTAAGCACGCCGCCAGCGTTCGTCCTGAGCCAGGATCAAACTCTCCACAAAAAA
>NZ_JASPII010000027.1:0-5146 GCF_030229635.1 Corynebacterium marquesiae | reverse complement strand
CAATACCTATAAACCTAACCCCACACACAAACAACTTGACACGCTCGACTGTTTGCGTTCAGTAGCGCTCATCAAACCCCACTTGCCTTCCTCATGGAATCGCTGAGACCAAACATAGACGCACTTTTTCGAGTTCAGCGACAACTCGGCTGCAACGGCATCAGGAGACGGGATCTGTCCCGCTACATCCGGGCAATTTTGAATGGGGCGGAAGCCACCGTATGGAAAAAGCCATTAACCAACTAGCAGTCGCGAACCCAGCCGTTTCTCAGATTAAGCGTAAAGGAAACCCTCGCATACAAACAATCGGACGCCCCACGGGCCTTCACGAAACATTGGATTAGGCCACCCCAAAGCGTTAGAAACCGAGCACGACCTCACCCAGCCAGTCAGCTCAGGGCGGTTAAAGAAACGGAGCTAAACTAAACCCAGGATACTTGATACCTTCAGCAACCATACGCTACCACCTCTGCTCCAGCACTATTTGGCAACCGCGGAACTGCTCCTAAATTTCTTACTGTCTTCGTCAACTCCTGCCGAGGAATGTTTTTCTATGCCACCGTAATAGGCAACAGTGAAACAGCATTTCATTTGGCGCCATCCTCACGAAAGCCCCAGCACCATCCATTTGAGAGCCCAGTAAAAGAAACACGACACCCTCGGCCGAGCCTCACTCCAAAGCAGGAGACGCTCCAGACGCATGACGATCAATTTTCACTCCGACAACACTAATATTGCATATTTCTCAAACCGCTCAAATTGAATTATTCCTAGGTACTCAGTACTCTTACAGCAAAAGTTCGATCACGATGAACTCCATCAACTAGGTTCCCCTACCCCCCTACCCCGGAAGATATGAAACATTTAAATATAAAAATTGCCGCCGCCTTCATTACCCTCACCACCGGCCTAACAATGGCCCAGAGTGCTAACGCTGCGCAGGGGCAAGAGATGGTCACTTTCGGTGATTCTTTCACCGCCAATGGAGGCGCTCCAGGCAACCGCGGAGCCAAAAGCCCCTACAAACCGTATATCAACATCCACCCTTGTTTTAACGACAAGCGAAACTGGGCACACCAAACCGCCAAGAACCTCAACCACTCTATTGCGGACTATTCTTGCAACGGGACCAGCTACTGGCTCGACGCTTACGTCAACAATGCCATCGAAACTGGAAACATTGGCCAAAACACCAAAGAAGTTGTCTTCATGTACGGTGGCCTCCAACCTGACACCTATGTAGATGCCCTTGCTAATGCCACTCTCCCTAACATTCCCAAGGGATCAAACTACCGCGGACTACTCGGCTACCAGTTCAACAAGATCCGCAAAGTAGCCCCCAACGCACGCATCACTATGGTTAACTACACCCCCATGACTGTGAACGACACTTTATGCGCCATTAACCATGGCAATTACATCCTTCCCATTTCCTTTCCAGGAGCCACCCTCGCAGAAGAAGAATTCAACCGAGAGATTGGACGCGCTGCGCACGCACTCGGCGCTAACTTCATCAATCTCCATGACCAAGCCAAAACCCATGACACTTGCCAGCCAGACACCTCCCAACGCTGGGCTGTAGCAGTTCAAACACCAACTGCACCATCTGTTATGCCCATGCACCCAACAGATGTAGGACACGACGGTATGGCCCAAATCATCACCCGAGAACTCCAAAACCACTAGCAAATCAGGCACGGTTCCCTATCAGACCAACAAGAAATCTGATTGAAAACAACGACATTTAAACGAAAACGGAAGATGAAAACTTACACCAAAATCTCTGCAATAGCCGCCGCAACCGCAGTTGTCATCGCAGGACACACCTCCGCCGTCGCCGCAACACCAGGCAACACCGTCCTCACCGGTGACAGCGTAGTAGCCAACCCAACCGTACCTGACTACTGGAAGAATAAAGCAAACATCAAAGTAAACACCGGTGTCGGCTGTGTTACAGACGGGGCCATCGCCGACGAAATCGCCAACGCATCAGGCGGCGCACACGTCGACCAGTACCAATGCGCAGGCGCCTCCTTTTCCACCGGCGGTGTACATATCGACAATACCCTGCGCACCGCAGCTCAACACGGTGATCTCAACCCACAAACCAAAAACGTAGTCATCGTCGCAGGAGCCAATGACACCTATCCCTACGGCCCCGACGTCCAAGCATCAGACCGCGCAATCCGCGACGGCCTCCGCAATGCCATCAACATCGCCCACCACCACGCACCCAACGCCAAAGTCATGGTAGTCGGCTACCCCCACGTCTCTTTCAACAACATGTCCTGCTACAACAGCGGACTCGGTTCATCCAACCCCCTCCCCATTCCGGCGGGCAACACTGCAGGTACCGAGCAACGCCTACAGAACACTCTCCGCGAAGTAGCACAACAAAACAACGCCACCTTCCTCGACGCATGGCCAATGTCCGTAGGTCACGAAGCCTGTTCCCCAGACCGCTGGTGGGTAAACCTCATCGACATTATGCCACCAGCACCAGGCAATCTTCCTCTCCACCTCAATGCTCACGGCACTCACGCCTACGGCCAATTCATCGGACACAACCTCGCTAAGTAACCCAAACAACAAAGATTCCCGTGCAGCTCCAAAATGCACGGGAATTTCTCGTCTAACGAGAAAAACACCCATGAAAACCACAAAAATCAACACAGCACTCGCCACCGCAGCACTAACAATCACACTCCTAGCCCCCACCGCACAAGCCCTCCAACCAGGAGACAAATACGTAGCACTCGGCGACTCCTACGCCTCAACCGGAACCGTCACACAACCTGTCCCTGGCAGCACCCCAGCCTGCGTCAAAGACCAAGACAACTACCCACACCAGCTAGCCAAACAACTCAACCTACAACTCGACGATGCCTCCTGCGCCTGGGCATTCACCTATCAATACGACAACCCCCAACACCACGCACTCCCCCTCACCGCCCCAACCCCACAAAAGCAACACCTCACACCCGACACCAAACTAGTCACCATCACACTCGGAGGAAACGACGCAGGACTAGCTGCCCTCTTCGCAACCTGCACCCCACACATCCAAATCCCTGGGCTCCCCGACTGCGCCCCCATCGCAGGCCCCATAACCGACGCAAGCATCCACAACCCCGACATCACCGGCCGAAACCTAAAACAACGCCTCATCGACATAGCCAACGACGCCAAAAGACGCGCACCCCAAGCCCAGATCTTCTTCACTGGATACTACACAGCAGCCACCCCAGAACACCGCTGTCCCGAAAGCGGCTACCTCTCCCTCAACGACCGCAAATACATCAACAACTTCCTCACCGAAGTCAACCGCACTATCCAGCAAGCAGCACAAGAAACGCATACTAACTACATCACCCCGCCAAACGACCCCGAAGGATGGTGCAAACCCCCGCACCAACGAAACTCAAACTACTACGGTCTACCCGAACAAAATCTCATCGCCCACCCCACCTCACTAGGCCAAAAACACATGGCCCAAGAAATCGCACGCAACATCCACTAACACAACACTCCAAACCCAAACCACATCACCCAAACCACCCAAAAAGTCAAACTCCCCCTCATCCCCAAACAAGCCCCCTACATTGAGGTTACCCTCGTTTAGTGGACACCCTATTTGTACGGATCTTGTGTCCGTAGGAGAGGATGTTCATTGTGAGTCAACAGCGCAAGAAGTACACGCCGGAGTACCGGCGTGAGGCCGCGAACCTGGTAATCGAGTCGCAGCGCCCGATCGCTCATGTGGCTAAGGAGATCGGTGTTTCCGCCGGGCTTTTAGGCCGGTGGGTCAAACTCGAGCGTGAACGCCGAGGAGCATCAGATGGGATGAGTGAGTCTGATCTTCGTGCTGAGAATGCTCGTCTGCGCCGTGAGCTGGCTGAGGCCAAGATGGATAATGAGTTTTTGTCAAAAGCGACAGCCTTCTTCGCCGCAAAGCAACGCGAGCAGAAAAGTTCGAATTAATGCAACGAGAGAAGGCGAACTACAGCATCAAGCGCATGGCACGACTATTAAAAGTATCTCGGTCTGGATATTACAAATGGGACCATGCGCAGCAGAAACGGCTATCTGGCGAAGATGATCGTGTTGCATTTTACGATGGCGTTGACCGTAAGATTCATCAGATTTGGAAAGACTCCGATGAGGTTTATGGTGCTCCGCGGATCACCGCAGAACTTACCGAGCGCTACCAGATCACCTTGAATCGCAAGACTGTGGCTAAGCGGATGCGCATGATGGGCATTGAAGGGATTTCACCGCGTGCCTTTGTCCCAGTGACTACAATCCAAGCCAAGCGTAAGTCAACTCTTCCCGACCTGGTCAAGCGCATGTTTGATACTGGTCAGCTCAACCGAGTATGGATGTCAGATATTACCTACCTGCGCACCGGTGAAGGCTGGTTGTACTTGTGCGCGGTCCGCGATGGTCATTCCCGCAGGGTACTGGGCTGGGCTATGGATAGTGTTCAAGATACATACCTGGTCGAACGGGCCCTGCGGATGGCGCATACGCTGCGCGGTGATGTTCCTGATGGGCTGGTGTTTCACGCTGACCGCGGGACGCAATTCACCAGTGAGAAGCTCTGGAAGGTTTGCCGCAGCCTGGGCATTGCCCAGTCTGTGGGGCGTACGGGCGTGTGCTTCGATAACGCGATGGCCGAGTCGTTCTGGTCGACGTTAAAGACCGAATTCTATGACCGTAAGCGCTGGGCGACCCGTGATGCCGCGCGTAAGGCTGTTGCCTACTGGATTGAAGTCGTCTACAACCGCCGGCGCCGGCACTCTGCACTCGGGATGGTCAGCCCCGTCGACTTCGAGAACCACGCCGACTCAATTATCAGCAGAAAAGAAATAGCTGCCTAACCACCAGGTAGCTCCACTACGTGTCCACGATTTGCGGGCAACCCCAACATCCACTACTCCTCCGGCACAACAGGGGCCTCCAAAGGAATCCAACGCAAAGAACCCACCTTCCCAGTAACCCTCGGCGCCATCCTCGACAACCTCGACCGGCACGCCAACCAAACCATCTACATCCCCTGCACCCTCTTCCATACTTGGGGCATCGGAGCCCTCAACATCGCCATCGCAGGAACCTGCACAATGATCATGTCCCGGCACTTGGACTA
>NZ_JASPII010000026.1:0-5642 GCF_030229635.1 Corynebacterium marquesiae | reverse complement strand
CAGCTTCGAATGATCCCGAGCCTGCGTGCGGGTGATCGTGGTTCATGTACCAGTCGCCAGCGTGGACCACGTGGGCCTGGGCGGTGCTGGCGGTTTCCAAGACGCGGATCGTGTCCGGGTTAGACATCATGCCGGCTTTGTCTATGCAATTGGTACACAGTTGTTAATACTTCAGGAGGAGCTACACGAATACTTAACACTTTGCAACGCAACGGCGTTGCAACCCGTTACGCTTAAGTCTACTTTCAGTAATGCTAAATCGTTATGGAAAGTAAGCGGCGGCGGCCAGCAAGCCATTGGAGCACCTCCGGTGCTCATGGCGCTGGCGAGGGAGATTTTCTCCCTCGACCCTCTACACCGTTACGAGCACCAGGAGCCAAAGGCTTGGTGCCACGGTGAGGGGTTCGCTACGTGAGCCTTTACATGCGGCCCTTCGGGGTCGCTTTTTACGTCTCGTAGCGAGAGCATAAGACTAATCCAACCGCCTTCAGGCGGGTGGATTAGTGACAGCGGGTCACCGCTGTCAGTTGTGCCGGCTATGCCGGCCACCAGCCCCTCCTCAGAGGGGGTGGTGTCACAACTCCTTATGCTCTTTTCGTGGATTTTGCCGTTTACGGCTACATCCGTATTTTTCTAGGCGAAAACATATAGTGACCTGGGGGTTTTAATGTATACATTAAAGCGTTTATCACTCCATTTTTAATGCATCATATGATGCATTAGCTTAAATCCCCTGGTCACAGGGTCGTTAATGTATACATTGGTTTTAGCGAGTGACGCAATGCAGCACACGGGTATGAGCGCCCCTTTTAGGGGCCGAATGGAGGGCCCGTGTGGCTGCGATGCTGTCTTCTCCAGGACTATAAGCACCGCGTTGCCTATCGCGTTCTTGTGCGTAGTACGTGAGGGGGTTTGTGCCGTCGTGAGCGGAGTTCGCGACGGCACCTATGAGCCGTAACCACGGTATTCACATTAGTCATATTGTGATCTAAACCACTAGATTTCTGTCCAAGAGTTCAGGCCGGCTTTAAACCTGGAAGGTTCCCCGCAGCTCTCCTAACGCGCGCGGTCGCTGGGCTTGTAGATATGCAGATCTCATTCACCCTCAACGAGCAAACCAACGCTCTAACGCCAAAGATTGAGAATATGCTTTTCTCACAGACAGGTTTCCCATGGCAACTCCATGTCTGCAGCTAGGTCGACGGTCGTGAACTGCTTATGGGTGCAAACAGGAGGATTTTATGTAAATAATGTAACGGTAAAATCACGGAGAGGTGTAGATAACACTACTGATTGATAACGTTCGCGGGGCTTCTCCAGCGAATTAACTAGATAAAATTTTTCGCCTCAGCAAACAAAATAGACTCTGCAAAAGTGCTACTCCAACACAGCTATCAGCAGTTCATCTGGTAAATATCCGAATTCCCTTTTAGTGGTAGAAAGACTCAAATAAATAATGAAATTCAATAAGAAAAAATATTTTGCTCAAGCTCTATGCGTTTTAGGAGGCTTGTTAATCGCTTTTATCCTTGCAACAGTAATAAACGCTGAAGGATCCGAAAAAAATTCGATACTCAGTATTGGCGTTTTAACCGGATGTCTATTAGCAATACTTCTGCAATTTTTACCTATCGAGAGGAGACATCAAAATGATGCTCAACCAGAAGGCAAAAAGTAGACTCACAGCATTGTTTGCTTGCGCAGCAATAGCCACAACCGGCGCAGTAGTAGCACCTTCTGCCATTGCGGCAGAACCTGCCCTATCTTCCTCTCAACCAGTAGCCGCAATCCCTTATGGGTGGACAAAGGTCGATGGACATCCAGACGGCACACCCAAAAAAGAGTGTGGTCCATCCAACGATGGGGAAATGGTTGAAACCGAAGACGCCGAGGGAGGACGACGGTTCTGGTCGTGCAGGCACATAAACCCCATTTTCAAAGATCCGTACTGGGAGTGGAGCGAGACTGTATTACAGTAGAAAGCTAACGTAACCATGGAACTAACGCCTAGAGCACAAGAATGCTTCGCGATTGCCGCTTCAATCGCAGAACAAGTTGGTGTAGACAAAATAGGCGCCGAGCATTTGCAACTAGCCCTCCTACAAGATGAGGACTCAATTCCTTATCAAGTTCTTGACGCTGAATACGATGCTGACCTGTTCCGGAAAAATCTATCCTCCTACTTAGAAAAGGAAGGATATAAACAACCGACTAATCGCGCTTCTTTTCTTCCACGTAAAAACTAATTTGATCCTTGATCAAAACATGATCGCCGCAAGCTTTTGCCACCAAAGAACTTGCGGCCGGACAAGACTGGGAACACTTCCGTGGTGAGGTTAAGAAAGCCATTCTTGAGCTCACCGCCGCATGACCCAACGCCGCTCGTGCGATAAAAACTGCCAATCGCTAGAATTCCTAGTTACCCGACTAACACTAAGAGTGCATATAGTGTGTGTTCCCCAGCCGCTTCGCGGCGTGGTCTCGGGCCGGTTCTTCCGTCCCGAAAATCAGGCGACAGACCGCCGCAAGACTGCCCGGCTTGTCCGCCAGGACTGGCGGGTGGGACAGCAACATATTTGGGTACATTCCGCCCGACCGTGCTTGTCAGCCCTGCGGGGCGGTGCAGCGGCGTCACACGGCGCGCTGTGCACCCGTCTAAGCGGTTAAAGGCCCGGCAGCGGTACCCACACGGAGGGCTAGGGGCTTCTGCGCGATTGAGTACGCGAGGACTGAATCGGGGCAACCGAGCCTTCTGGCTCGGGCGGCAGCACGGCGAGCACCCGGAGCCGGACAACGCGACAGGTTCGATATTCCTTTTCCGCACGACCGAAATACGGGACGTGCAAGGAGGAATCCATGAAAAGAGACCCACGCCCCCACACCAGTCTTAGGCGACTTTCTGAGCTGCTCTCGCTCACACTAGGCGCTGCCTTGGGCGCGATACTTGCCGACCCTATGGCCACGATCCACAGCTGGAACGAACTGCTCGACCTACTCGTCTTCTGGCGGTAGCGGCGACACACTATTGGCACTCTTAGTGACACCGGGACATAGTCCATCCAACCCAGTCTTGCTAAGAGAGGTTTTACTTAACTGCCTAACGGCAGGGGAACCGTATATTGCTTACGGCATTTCCCACCTATCAAGACTTAAGCAGTCCTAGCTCTCGCAGAGTCTTTAGGTGCAGATTCACTGTCCGCTTAGTAACGCCGAGTTCGTTCGCTATCTCGCGTGCCAATGGAATTTCTCCAGTCTGCGAAAGCGCATCCAAAGCAACACTAAGGACTCTCGCTTGAGTGCTTTTCCCTTGGATAGAGCGTCGCTTGTTTGCAGCAGCTAAAGACTCCCGTTGTCCTTGCGCATATTTACCGTCGGGGTTTGTTTTCCAGCGTTGTGCGGCTTTCTGGCCGCCTCTGCGGCCCATGGTAGCCAGTGCTTTTCGTTCGCTGCTGGTGGCTTTTCCTGGAGAACTAGAGCCGCTGTAGGCCCCGCTCTTGGACTGGGTGACGTAGCCGCGCACGCGTCGTGCCATGGTTTGGCGGTCGCGCATGGGCGGCATCTCACTGTCACGGCCGGCTCCGCCGTGGGCGTGGGCGACGTTGTAGGCGTGCTCGTAGGCGTCGATAATGGCAGCGTCCGTCAGGCGTTGGCCTTGTTGGCGTAGGCGGTGGCCGGCCTTGAGCGCATGACGGAAGGCTGTTTCGTCACGTGCCGCTTTGCCTGGGGTAATCCACAGCACGCGCACGCCGTCGATAAGCTCCGGATCGTATTGGTCAAGACCATCGGCGATTTCAGCATCTACGTCTTGGGCAAGAGCTTTAAATGCTTGGGCTTCCTCACGACGCGACTTCACCGCGTTAATCAGTTCCCGGCCAGAGGAAAACTGCTGGCGCGGGGCGGGGTTGAACTGGTCGTGTCCTGCCATGTCCCTCACCTGCTTTACCAAGTCTCCAAGACGCATCACCCTATTGTGCTGCCTGTACCAACGATAAGCCGTGGGAGCCTTGCCGGTATAAAACGGGTTGCGGCTAAAGCGGTGAGAGAAGTGAGGGTCGTGGTCTAAAAGCTCACCCAGTACGCGCGTGGTCGCGGCCAGTAGCTTCATCTGCGCTGATTTACCGCCACGGTCAGCGTAGACGGGGTCGATAAGCCATATGAACTGGGCTTTACCGTTAGTCGGGTTAATTCCCACCCACGCTGGGCCGATGTTGTGGGCGATAAGTGAGCGCACCACGCTACGGACATAGGGGTTTAAGTCTGCGGGGTCGCCGCCGGCGGTTCCTACTTGGTCAACATCAACGACCAGGACGGCAGCGTACTGCTTACTGGTAAGCATGACGTACTCACACCGACCCAGGGCTTCGGTGTCGAAGCGATACATGCGCGGTGAGTTCGTACCGTCAGCATTACGCATATAAGACTTGGAAAAATCCCGTCCGACAGACCCGTGGAGTACCTCGCGGCCTAAATGAGCGCGGAGCAAGTCGCGGTCACTGGCGGATGCTGGGGTGTTATCCAGCCCGCCGCGGTCTGGTTCGACGCGGGTAGGTGTTTTAGTGTGCGCATTCTGCGCATGAGTCTGTAAACTCATGACCGTGCTTTCTCCCAGAGATGTGCTGGGTGATAAGCGAAAGTCACTGGGTGCCCGCCCGGTGACTTTCTTCGTTTTTTAACTGTCTTTCACCGACTCTAAATGACAGCGGTGTGATTTTCCAGTGGCGACACGCATAAATTCGCAGGTGAAGGCATATTTTTGGTTTACGCCCTGGTTTACGCCCTGCACTGAATCCTGGCAGAGCGGATTCTCCGTCCAATCGATGGGAATCCGCCCCTTTTTCTCGTTTTCCGCCACACCGAAACAGCGCTCTGTTTCAGCACCCGGAACGCAGTATGGTCAACGCATGACCAAGCCTGACCAGGGTGACCACAAGGGTGACCACAAGGGTGACCACAAGGGTGACCATGCAGGTGTTCACCTGACCACATGGTCACCCCGAAAGGCAGCCGAGGAAACTGGGGTAAGCCGCAGCACGATCATGAGAATGCTGCACAAAGAAGAGCTTCCCGGAGCAAGGAAAATAAACGGTCAGTGGGCAATTCCGGTAACGTCCCTTGGGGCTGCAGGGTTGCGCCCAGGAAAGCCTGCACCCGCCGAAGATTCGTCTGTCCAGGAGGGTGACCACGGGGGTGTTCAGGGTGACCATGAACATGTCCGCACAGGTGACCAGGGTGACCACCTGAACACCCTTAATCTGCAACACAAACTCGAACTAGCAGAGCTGCGCGAGCAGTCCCTCCGCAAAGAATTAGAGGCTCAAAAAGTCCTCGCCTCGGAACGCGCAGCCCGCATCGAAGACCTCCAAAAGGCCCTACTGATGCTAGAGCGCGGCTCATCTGACACCCCAGCCCCCGAACCGTCGAGGCAACCTACCGACGACAACACTGCAGACTCAGAAACTCCTGCCGCACTCTCCTCAACAGAATCAGAGACTGCACATGAGGAAGAACCCAAGCAACCCCCACAGCAAGGATTCTTCGGACGCCTTCGCGGCCTATTTTCCTAGCCAGCTTCGAATGATCCCGAGCCTGCGTGCGGGTGATCGTGGTTCATGTACCAGTCGCCAGCGTGGACCACGTGGGCC
>NZ_JASPII010000025.1:0-5871 GCF_030229635.1 Corynebacterium marquesiae | reverse complement strand
CGCATCCTGGTCAAATTTTCTTGGCATATTCCAGATTTTCCCATCTACTCAAACGGAACAAAACCTGGGACACTTCACCCTCTAGCACGGCACGTCCACCGCAGCGATGCGGTGGGGTTGGATCGTGAGGCTCTCCCCGGTGGATTCGAGCACCGCGGAGATGGTGGAGGGGGTCATCATCACGATGGAGATCCAGTCATGGCTGGTGGCACCCGCATAGTCCACGTAGTGCAGGCGCACCTGTGTGCCCGCGGTATAGGCGCGGCGCAGCTCGGACATGATCTCCCGCGGCGAGCGGAAGGTCCGGGTGTCCGAGGCCTTCGTGCCGTCCGCCGGGTCCACGGCGATGGCCTGGTCGTGGGCGCGGCGAAAACCCTCCACGGCGCCGTCGATCTCCGAGGCGATCTCGGTGGAGTCCCCAGTGATGTCCATGATGTTGCGCTGGGGAGTATCCACGCGAGACGGGACACGAGCCGAGTGGGGTTCGGTGGCGGAGCCCTGCTGGAATGCCCTGGTGGCGTCGTCAATCAAATACCGCAGGGACTGGGGAACGGACGAGAGACCGCCGGGGGACATGCGATCCAGGAAGGCCTCGATGTCCTTCCATGGGGCGTCATAGCGCTTCGGCCCGATCAGGCTGAATACGTCGCCTTCGCGGCCGTCCTCGCGCACCAGGGTGGCGGTGAGCCCCAGACGGCGGCGAGACTGCAGGTCGGAGGTCATGCGGAACACCGGGGCAGGCAGCAGGTGAACCTCGTCGTAAATGATTAAGCCCCAGTCGCGGGAGTCGAACAGCTCCAGCGCCCGGTATTCGCCCTTCGACTTGCGCGTGACCACTTGGTAGGTGGCGATGGTCACGGGGCGGATCTCCTTCTTCTCTCCGGAGTATTCGCCGATTTCATCCTCCGTCAGGGAGGTGCGGCGCACTAGCTCGTCCTTCCACTGCCTGCCCGCGACGGTGTTCGTCACCAGGATCAGGGTGGTGGCCTTTGCCTTGGCCATCGAGGCCGCGCCGACCATCGTCTTGCCCGCACCACATGGCAGCACTACCACGCCCGAGCCGCCTTCCCAGAAGCTATCGGCCGCCATCTCCTGGTAGTCGCGCAGCTGCCATTCTTCGTGTTCCTGCGACAGCTCGATGGGGTGTGCCTCGCCGTCGACGTATCCCGCCAGGTCCTCTGCGGGCCAGCCGACCTTCAGCAGTTCCTGCTTGAGCCTGCCGCGCTCGGAAGGGTGCACAACGATCGAGTCCTCGTCGATCTCTGCGCCCAACATGGGCTTGATCTTTTTGTGACGCCGGATCTCCGTCAGCACAGCCCTGTCCGTCGTCTCTAGCACGAGCCCGTGCGCTGGGTGCTTGATGAGCTTCAGCCGCCCGTAGCGATCCATCGTGTCGGCAATGTCGATGAGCAGCGGCTGCGGGGCGGGGAACCGCGAGTAGGTTTCCAGCACGTCCATGATCTGCTCCGCGTCGTGCCCTGCCGCGCGGGCGTTCCACAGCGCCAGCGGGGTGATGCGGTAGGTGTGCACGTGCTCCGGCGCGCGCTCCAGCTCCGCGAACGGTGCCAGCGCGGTGCGCGCCTCCTGCGCCTGTTCGTGGTCGATTTCCAGCAGCACGGTCTTATCCGACTGCACAATGAGCGGTCCGTTTCCAATGCCCACGCTGTGTGTCACTTCCTTTTTGTTTATCGACGCCACCGCGACGGTGTTGCTCAAGCCAAAGACATCATTTTACGCTGCAGTGGTGCGAACTCGTGCTCCACTATGCTGAGACCCATGATTGCTCAGACGGGAAATCTGCGCCAATGGCAGTATTTCGTGGCTTTAGCGGAGACCGGTAGTTTTACAGCGGCGGCAGCGCGACTGGGAGTGAGTCAGCCGCCTGTCTCCAATGCCATTAAGCGCTTAGAAGCTGGTGTAGGTACACCGCTATTTATCCGAGGGGCGGGGGAAGTGAAACTAACCGAGGCAGGGTTGACCTTGCTTCCATATGCCCGGGTGATTAATCGCGATCTTCAGACTATGCATTCGATGATTGACGGTATCCGAAGTGGTGCGCAAAGCGGGTTTCGTTTGGCCATCAGTAGTGCGCTTCCAAGCGAGATAGGATCGCGTATTGCAGCAAAGGCACAGCAGCATGATGGAGTAGTTTTGTCGTCACTGCCTTCTGTTGAGATTCTTGCCCGTGTTGAAGAAGGCGCTATTCATGCGGGGCTTGTTCAAGCTCCGGTTCCCTTGGGTACTCACCGCAGTGCGAGGCAGTTTTCTCTGTCACGTGATCTAGTGGTGCCGCCGGGGTATTCAAGGTTGGATAAGACCTTGTCTCAATTGAATCTGCTGGTGGAGAACCTGAATGACAATTCAAGTGCAGCCAGTGGTTTGGCGAGAGAGCTATTTCGGTCGGGTGTGTCTTGCGAAATTAATGATTCAGAGGATGCTCTAGGTAGGGGCTTATTGATTGGAAGAGGGGAGGGGATGTCTTTGGTATTTCGCGGTTTTCACCAGTTTGACAATGCTATTGAGCTTCCTTCCCGTTTCGATTTTTCCGTGGATGTAGTGGTTCGCCGAGGTGGGATGGACAATGGCGCCGAGGCCATGGCGGTCGCCGAAAGAATTTGTCGAAGGATTAACCAATGACTGCACGGATGGAGATGGCCCTGGAAAACGTGTTGACGCGGTCGGGGTGTGAGGGATGGTGGTGTGCATCGCGACTGCACGATGGGGTGACTATCGGACGCAAACAAGACGAGAAAATTCCGGTGGCATCCTTATATAAAATCCGGCTCCTCCACCTCACTTTGGAAGCGATTCAACGAGGTGATCTGGATCCTCGTCTTCGTGTTGACGTTGCACCGTCCAAAGGAACTTACGAAGGGTATGGGTTCGCTGCCTTTGATGACGCAGTGAACGTGAGTCTCCGAGACTTAATGAAACAAGTCGCATCGGTGTCAGATAACGTGGCCGCCCACGAGATTTTGCGTCTACTGCCTGCGTGGGCTCGAGAAGCATTTCTTAAACGGTTTCCACCTCATTATGACTTGCAAGATCGGAATAGCTTAGTGACGGCGGAGAAACAATTGCGTCAATATGTTCAATCCCAAGGGGGGAGTAGTACAGATATAGCGTTTTCTGCAGTCTCTTCGTTGGCGGAAATAACTAATGACTTGGAACAGGTTTGGAAAGACGATAGTGCAGCGGTACGTCGATCTATGTGTGAACTCTTGGGGTTGCAGGTGTGGCGTCACCGTGTTCCTTCAGGCTTTCCTCCAAGCGGCGTTGATATCTATGGAAAAACGGGCACTGTAGGACTTCTCCATGGTGAAGCTTCGATTATCCAGGTTGAGGGCGAGGAGCCCATTGTGGTGTCCATCATGCTGAAACAGGTGGTGCCAGAACAAGCAATGAGTACTCACGATGGTGCTATTGGCGAAGTGGCTAGACTGCTCGTGGACGCTCTTCGTTAGAATTTCTGCCACTTGAATACACACTTCTACCATCGCCTATATGTGAATGAAATGAGACAATTGCACTATGTGATATTGGTGGCATCCAATGCGTCTCACTTAACGTCACTCCCATGATGACTAAGCACAATCGTTTCCGTCAGTCGGTGATTGCACTCTGTTCGCTCTCCGCAGTGATGTTGAGCAGCTGTTCAGCTCTACCGTGGGAATCAGACTCAGACGTATTTCTCAAAGCTTTCAACGCGGGAGATGACAGCAAGGCTGCACGGTATCTGGATCATCCAGACCCGGAGCGCGCCCTTCATGAATTTCGGCAGTCACTTCATGGTGTGAAGGTCAACATCGAAACATCTGATATTTCCAATGGAAAGCAGAATACTCATGTGACTTGGTCCAAAGATGGTGTGGAGTTGGAGAGCAATGGTCGGCTCGTCCTTAGTGGACAGGATGGTAAGCCTCAATGGTTGCCTTCGATCTTCGAAGCTCAGTTGAGCGATGATTCCGCACTCTTTTTTGCTGAAGATAAACAGTACGATCTTCCAATTAAAGATCGCTTGGGCAATGAATATATGACCTGGACGAAAGTTATTCAGGTACGAGGTCGCAAAGATATAGCCTCTAGAGCGCAGGAATTGGCCCAGATTTTTGCACCAGTGTCTCCCACAACGACTAAGGAGTGGATCGAGCAGACCTTGGGAGAGTCTCAGGATGAAGACACCGTGCTCCTCACTTTGAGGCAGGAAGAATTCCGGAAGATACAAGAGCAACTTAGGACCTTTGAGGGAATTTCCACTGTGGAGCAGGGGCGTCTCTTAAGCGTGTCCAAAACTCTTAACTCTCCGCTGGATGCTGAATTGAACAAATATTGGGAGTCAGTGCTCGATGCTAATTCAGGATGGTCGATACGCGCTGAGAGTTCACAAGGTATGACGACGGTAGCCTCTGAGCCGCCTCGCCGAGTTCAGCCAATCGCAACCACTCTGGATATCACACTGCAAAGCGCAGCAAAACAAGCAGTGGACAGTGAGCAACGTGCCGCAGTTCTAGTCGTGCTCAATCCTAGAACAGGAGGTGTCCTTGCCGTTGCACAAAATGACAAGGCAAATAACCAAGGGCCAATCGCACTCACCGGGCTATTCCCACCGGGATCGACGTTCAAAACTGTGACCACAGCGGCGGCACTAGAGGCAGGGGCAGTCAGCATGGATGAGGAACTACCTTGTCCTAGCAATATCACCGTCGCTGGACGCAAGATTCCCAACGATCATGACTTCGATCTAGGTAGCGTTCGACTGGAAGAAGCTTTCGCCCAATCATGTAACACAACCCAAGCGGTCATTTCGGATCGTTTGGGAGAAGATGATCTGCAACGGACTGCTTTAGAACTCGGAATTGGCTCCGACTTCGACGTACCAGGGATGACCACACTTACTGGTTCGGTGCCGCGGACACCGGCTGGACCTCCTCGTGTGGAGGCTTCTATTGGACAGGGCGAGGTTCTAGCTAGTCCATTTGGGATTGCGCTCATGCAATCGACTGTCGCTAACGGCGGCTTGCTTGTTCCTCCACAGCTCATTCAAGGCGAACAGACAGTAGTGAATAAACAGGCAGACCAGCATGTCAGCGATACAACTATTCAAAGCCTCCGGACGATGATGAAATCAACAATTGACCACGGTTCAGCTAGGTCGTTGAGTGATCTTAGTGCACTTGGCGGAAAGACTGGTACAGCAGAAATTGATGGCAAGCTTTCCAATGGCTGGTTCGCTGGAACGACAGGGGAATTGGCGATTGCGTCCCTTGTAATCGAAGGAGATTCTTCTCAGCCAGCTGTGGAAATGGCCGGGCGTTTCCTTCGCTCGCCGGATGTTCAGAAATTCTCTGGAATTCAATAAACTTGCGTCATAACCTCTAGCACGGGTTAAGTAAAGAAAAGTGTGTCTTTTCCGGGCGTGTTGCGGTTATTTGATCCAGCCTTTTTGGATGCCGAGGTTGTGTTGGTAGCTGGTGTCGATGGCGGTGTCGTATTCTGCTGGTGCACCGATGTCATTGGTAGTGGCTGTGGTGTTGTGGGTGATCAGGTCTGTTGCTGTGGAAAGTGCGTCTTGACCCCATCGTTGGTCCCTGGCGATCTTGACCGGATCGCCAGGGACTTCTGTATGTAGATACAGCCACCAATCCATCACTGTGCGTTGATGCGGTAGTGATAGTCCGCGGTGTCTGCGGGCTAGTTCTTTTATGGGGGCGTTGATGCCACCTTCGAGGCTGTTTGTTGTTGCTGCAAGGTTGTCGGGGTCGATGGTTGTTGGTGGGGGTTGCAGGTAGGTAAACTGAAGTGCCCCGGGTTTTGTTCCTAGGCATTTGCCTTGATTTCTATTATTGCTTGCGGCGGGTGCTGGTCCCAAAA
>NZ_JASPII010000024.1:0-7871 GCF_030229635.1 Corynebacterium marquesiae | reverse complement strand
TGTCGCGGCTGACCTGTCAAGCATCACGACGATTCCCTCAGCCACAGACTGTCAAATATGTCATGAACTCAGACACCACATCCTCCGCCAGAGGAAATCCCGGCTCCTGCTACACAGCACGGAGTCGGGATTTTTGTTGTATACGGGCGCGCGGCCGCGCTTGCCGACGCCGCTCCCCTCATCCCTAATCGATGACCGGCGGCTCGTAGCCATCCGCCTTCAGCCATGCGACGTGCGGCGGCGTATTCATCCCCCACTCGGTGCGCGCCCAGAGGAAAGCCTGGGAGACTTCGGCCTCGGAATAGCCCCCATCGCGCAGGTATTGCCGGAAGCCATTCGGGCCTGGGTCCTTGATCCAGAGCCAGACGTAGTCGTCGAGGGAGTCGTCGGCAAGCAGGCCCTCCAGTCCGGCCGGAACGAATTCGCGCTCGGCGCGCACGCGGTCAGCTAGGTCCTGTTCGAGGAAGTCGTAGAGGTAATCCAGCGCGTCCTCAAGCTGCGCATAATCGAAGGGATCCATGCCGCCCAGCCTAGTGGCGCTTGGTGCCCAAGACCATGCGGTCAATTTCCTCGAGCACCTCGTCCACGATGGCCGGGTTATAGGCGCGGTAACCGCGCATGCGCAGCAGCTCCTCCTGTGCGGCCGTCAGGGCGGTCCGGCGGGCCTCCAGAGCCACGTGGCGGGCCTGCCAGGCGCGTTGCTTGCGGGAGTCTTCGGACACATCCTCGCCATCACCAATTCGGTCTTCCAGCCACTGGATAACATTGGCGGAAATTTCCGGATCAACCTTTTCGGCGTCGGGCGCTATATGCCCATCAGGCCGGAAGTGTGACAAGGCCTCGATGCTGGCCGCACGCGCGCGGCCCACCACGGCGGCGCGCATCTTATCGCTGGCAATCTGGGAGGCCTCCGTAAGATCGAGGCGCTCCATCAGCCACGGCAGCAGCAGGCCGGGCACCACCATCGTGACCAGCAAGACGGTCAGTGCAATGACCGCCAGCTCGTGGTGGAAGCTGAACACGCCGGCCGGGATGGACAAAACCAGCGCCAGGGTGACGAGGCCGCGCATACCGGACCAGGTCATCAGCAGCACCTCCTGCAGGCGCAGCGGCGCCACGCGCGGGCGGCCGCGGGAGACGTTGATGCGGTAATAGATGTACATCCACACCAAGCGGACGACGAAGGCCACAAGGGACAAGATGACGCCCACCACCACGGAGTGCCACAGGTCCGAGCCGACTTCCGCGATGGCCGTATTCACCGTCAGTCCAATGAGTCCGAAGGCCACGCCGGTAAAGAGCAGCTCGATGGTCTCCCAGAAGGACTGGCCGGACAGGCGGTCCTCGGCCTGGATATCGGCCCGGGAATTAAGTTCTACGGCCGCGATAACCACGGCGATAACGCCGGAGGCACCGAGTTCCTCCGAGATGAGGTAGACGGCGAACGGCGTCACCCAGGTCAGCGCGTTGCGCGCGGTGACGTCGTGGACGTGGGTAATAAACAGCGCCACCAGCCGGCCGACGCCCCAGCCGAGGCCGCCCGCGACGAATGCGGAGTAGAAGAAGTTGAACACGCCGCCGCCAAAGGAGAGATCATCGCCTTGGGTTACGGCCGTCAGTGCGAGATTGAAGGCGACGATGGAGGCGGCGTCGTTAAACAGACCCTCGGTCTGCAAAGTAGTTATGATGCGCCGCGGGATGCCGGCGGGCTCGGCCACGGCGTCGACGGCGACGGGGTCCGGCGGGGCGATGGCCGCGCCGATGAGGATGGCCGCGGCGAGGCTGATGCCGGGCAGGAAGGCGTAAGCCGTAGCGCCGACGGCCAGCGTGGTGGCGACCACCAAAAGCACGGACAGGCTCAAGATAGTCACCCATTGCTCGCGGATAACACCCCACGAGGTGCGCCGAGCCAGCGCCCACAGCAGCGGCGGCAGGAAAATAGGCAGGATGAGCTCGGTGGGCGGCTCGAACTGGGGCAGGCCGGGCACGAAGACCGCGCAGGCGGTAATGATCGTCAGCAGAGCCGGCCACGGCAGCCCAATCTTGTCACCGATGGCGACGACGAACACGGTCAGCAGCATGAGCCCAATGAGCACCAGAAGAACGTCCATGGGCCCAGATTTTACCCCCGCCAGATATAAGGCTCAGGGCTTAAACGGTCGGGCGCGAATTGCGCGAGCAGCTCCGCGGCACTGTGAGCTTCGTACCCCAGCGAGGCCGCCAACTGCTTGACGACGTCCCCCTCCTCCCCCATCTCCCGCATGGTCACCGCCCCATCGCGCTTGGCTAGGCGCTCGCCGGATGCATTGAGCACGAGCGGGACGTGGATGTACTCTGGCGGTTCGATGCCGAGCAGCGAGGCGAGATAAGCCTGGCGCGGCGCGGAGGAGAGCAGATCATCGCCGCGGACCACCTGGTCGATGCCTTGATAGGCATCGTCGACGACAACGGCCAAGTTATAGGCCCAGCCGGTGTCTTGGCCGCCGCGGCGCAGGATGAAGTCATCGACGTCGCCCGTATAGGTGCCGTGGAGGGCGTCGTGGATGGTGAATGTGGGGACGTCGGCAAGCAGGCGAAGGGCAGGCTGGCGATTCTGGGCCGCTAGCTCGGCGCGCTTGGCCGCGCGCTGGTCTTCGGTGAGGTTGCGGCAGGTGCCCGGATACTGGCCGGGAATGGCGTGCGGGGCGCGGGAGGCCTCACGGATATCCTTGCGGGAGCAATAGCACTCGTAGGTGGGCAGCTGGGCCAGGGCCTGCTCATAGGCGGCGTCGCGGTCGTGCTGGTAGATGACCTCGCCATCCCAGTCCAGCCCGAGCGCGCGCAGATCCGCGAGCTGACGCTCGGCCGCTTCCTGGGAGGAGCGCTGCTTATCGATGTCCTCCACGCGCACCACAAAGCGCCTGCCCGTCGACCGGGCGAAAAGCCACGCCAGAAGCGCCGTGCGGAGGTTGCCAAAGTGCAGATCGCCCGAGGGGCTTGGCGCGTAACGGCCGGCGCCGGTGGTCGCGGAATTCATGCCCATAGTCTACGGGCTGGCACAATGGCAGGCATGGAAAAGTCAACCGGCGCTGAGGTGCGCTTCATTCCCGTCCGCTCCACCCTCTACCCCTGGCTGGTCACCGTGTTTGTGGTGACCTTCCTGATTTCTAATATCAACGCCACTAAGGGCGTCCAGCTCGGCCCGCTGGTTACCGACGGTGCCTTCTTCCTCTTCCCGCTGGCCTATATCGTCGGCGACGTGCTCTCCGAGTGCTATGGCTTCAAATCCACGCGGCGTGCAGTCTATATTGGTTTCGCGATGGCCATCCTGGCGGCCGTGTGCTTCTATATCGCCATCTGGCTGCCGGCGGCCGATTTCTACGAGGGCCAGGAGGCTTTCGCCGCCACGCTTGGTCTGATGCCGCAGATTCTGGCCGCCTCGCTGGCCGGCTACCTGGTGGGTCAGCTGCTCAACGCCTGGACGCTGACCGCGATGAAGAAGCGCTCGGGCGAAAAGGGCCTCTTTGCGCGCCTTATCGCTTCCACCGTGGTGGGCGAGTTCGGCGATACGCTGCTGTTTTGCGCCATCGCCGCGCCGGTCATCGGCGTGGATACCGTGGGCGGGTTTATCAATTACGTCATCGTGGGCTTCGTGTGGAAGACCCTGATGGAGGCCGTCATGCTGCCGGTGACGGCCGCGGTCATTAAGTGGGTGAAGAAGCGCGAGGACTACTTGCCAGCGTAATAGCGGCCGAGGAATTCATCGCGGTAGGCCTCGTAATATCCGCCGTCGATGGCGACACGGATATTATCCACCAAGCGAATCATGAACTCCACATTGTGGATGGTGCACAGCGTGCCGGCGAGGAATTCCTTCGCCTTGAGCAGGTGGTGCAGGTAGGCGCGGGAGTAATTCTCGGATACGTAGCCGCCGAATTCCTCGTCGACGCCGGCAAAGTCCCGCTTGAAGCGCGCATTGGTGAGGTTCATACGGCCGTCAAGGGTGTAGACGCCGCCGCGGCGCGCCAGGCGGGTGGGCGCCACGCAGTCGAAGGTATCGGCGCCCGCCTCGACGGCGGTGAAGATATCGTCCGGCTCGGAGATGCCGAGCAGGTGGCGCGGCTTGTCCTCGGGTAGCTCATCGCAGACCCAGCCGACGATGGTGCCCAAGTTTTCCTTTTCCAGCGCGCCGCCGATGCCGAAGCCGCCGAAGCCGCGCTTGCCGTCCTCGCGGGCGGCGCGGTGGAGGTCGAGCAGGCCGCGGGTGGCTTGGCGGCGCAGGTCCTCATACTGCGCGCCTTGGACAACACCCCACAACGACTGCTTCGGGCGGTGGGCACGCTCGCGGGTGAGCCGGTCGTGCTCGTCCAGGCAGCGCTTGGCCCAGCGGTGCGTGCGCGCGACGGATTCCTCCTGGTAGGTGCGCGTATCAACCAGCGTGGTCAGCTCGTCGAAGGCAAACATGATGTCTGCGCCCAGCCCGTGCTGGATCTGCATGGACTTCTCGGGGGTAAAGCGGTGCTTGGAGCCGTCGATGACGGATTTAAAATCCACGCCGTCCTCGTCCACCTGCGCCATGCGTTCCTTCTTGGCGGCGCGGATGTCCTTATCGCTGAGATCCGCAATATCCATCGCCAGGACCTTTTTGAAGCCCACGCCCAGGGACATGACCTGAAATCCGCCGGAATCGGTGTAGGTCGGGCCATGCCAGTTTTCAAATTTGGCCACACCGCCGGCCTCGTCCACGATGTCGTGGCCCGGCTGCAGGTAGAGGTGGTACGCATTCGACAGGATGGCCTGCGCGCCGGTAGAGCGAATTTGTTCCGGGGTCAGCGTCTTGACCGTGGCTTTGGTGGCCACCGGGATGAAGGCGGGGGTCTGGATATCACCGTGCGGGGTGTGGATGACACCGCTGCGGCCGTGCTTGCCGGGGCCTTCGGGCAGGCGCTTGCCGACGTCGAAACTCAAGTCCATCTTTACTCTTCTTCCTTGTGTGCAGGGCTAGGGGTTGGGCTAGGGGTAGCGTGTTTAGCTTCCCATTCTTCTTCCAGGGCGGTGCCTTCGATATCCAGGGTGGGCAGAATCTTCTCCAACCACTTTGGCATCCACCACGTCGCGCGGCCCATGAGGAACATGGTGGCGGGGACGAGGGTCATGCGGATAAAGAAGGCGTCGAAAAGCACGCCGGCGGCCAAGGCAAAGCCGAAGATCTGGATGAAGGGCAGCGGCTGATTAATAAAGGCCACGAAGACCGAAATCATAATGATGGCCGCGGCCGTGACCACGCGGGCGCCTTGGGTAAAGCCGGTGATGGTGGCCTCGTCGACGGCGCTATATCGCCCGCCGGTGCCCTCCGGGTGGCGAGAAATGTGCTCGCGCATGCGGGTGACGAGGAAGACCTGGTAATCCATCGCAAGGCCGAAGGTCACGCCGATGAGGAAGATGGGCATGAAGGAAATCAGCGGGCCCGGCGCGGGAACCAGGTTCCACAGGCCTTCCTGCCAGACCAGGACGGTCAGGCCGAAGGCGCCGCCGACGGACAGCAGGAAGCCCAGGCCGGCAACCAGCGGCACCAGGATGGAGCGGAAGACCAAAAGCAGCAGCACGATGGCCAGGCCTACGACGATGGCCAGGTACGGCGCCATGGCTTCCTCGAGGCGCTCGGTGATATCGAGCTGCACGGCGGTCAGGCCGGTCAGGCCGATGTCGGTGCCGGTGGCGTCTTGGATCTCGCTGGTGGCCGAGCGCAGCGCGTGCGCAACGTTGACCGTCGCAGCGTCCGTCGGCGCGGTTTCTGGGGTGACCATGATCTGCGCGGCGCGCTGGTCCTCGCTCAGGCCGACGATCTGTGCGTGCTTCACGCCGCCCAGCCCCTTGAGCTGGTCCGCGGTGTACAGGAAGGACGCGAGCGCGGCCTTATCCTCCGGCGAGGCATTATCCGCATCGCCTTCCGCGGTATCTACAACCTCAGCGACCGGGGCGATTTCCGGCTCGGCCTCGGGCTGGTCCGGCTGCGGCTGCTCAGGGGCTACGTCTTCCGGTGCCGCGTCCTCCGGTGCCACGTCTTCCGGTGCAGCGCCCTCTGGTGCAGCGTCCTCGGGCGCGGCCTCCGCGTCTGGGGCGGGGGCGGGCGCGGGGGCTGGTTCGGACTGGGATTGGGCGTCGACAAGCGGGGCGAGGGCGCCGGCATCCGCGTTGACCGTGTGGGCGTCAACCACGGCGAGGAAGGGACCGTTGACGCCGGGGCCGAAGCCCTCGGACATGATGTCGGCGGCCTTGCGCTGGGTGGTATCGGGATTGGAGGTGGTATCGGCCGGAAGGGCGAGCTCCATGTGGAGCACCGGCGCGGTCATCGCGCCCAGGGAGAGCACAACCAACGCCATGGCCAGGCCGGGGACCTTCTGGACTAGGCGCACCCAGCGGTTGCCCATGGTGGGACCACGGCGGCGCTTGCCCTTGCGGGTCGGGTTGCCGGCCACGCCGGGGATGCGGCCATTGAAGGCCTTATCGCCCAGCAAGCCGAGCATCGCGGGGATGAGCGTAAGCGAGACCAACACGGCGATGGCGACGGTGCCGGCGGCAGCCAAGCCCATGGCCGTAAGGAAGCCAATGCGCGCAATGAGAAGCGCAAAAAGCGCAGTAAAGACGGTCGCGCCGGCAAAGACCACAGAGGAGCCGGCGGTTCCCACCGCCATGCCTGCGGCATCGGGCCCGTCCATGCGACGGCGCTCGGCGCGGTAGCGCGACAAGATGAACAGTGCGTAGTCGATGCCCACGGCCAAACCAATCATGATGGCCAGGACCGGGGTCATATTATTGAGCTCAATCCAGTGGGTGGCAATGAACATGCCCAGCGCGCCGAGTCCCACGCCAACGACGGCGGACACCAAAGGCATCCCCGAAGCCACCAGCGAGCCGAAGGTAAAAATGAGCACGAGGAAGGCGACGCCCAGGCCGATGATCTCAGAGGTGGAATTGACCGCGATTTCATCGCCGAAGCCAGCACCATTGCCTTCTACCGTGAGGCCACGGTCGCGGGCAATGTTCATTGCCTCGGTAACGGTGTCTTTGTCGGCCTGCTCCACGCTATAGGGCGACTCGGCGTCGAAATTAAAGGTGGTATAGGCAATGGTCTCGTCATCATTGACCATGGCGAGGTTGTCCGCGTCCGCACGGGCGGATGCTTCCGGCAGCCCCATATCCGTGAACTGGTGGATCACCTGGTCTTGCAGGCGAGGCGAGACCTCAAGCGGGTTGCCAAAGCGCGTGGTATCGCCCATCTCTAGGTTGTCCTCGAGGTAGGAGATGGTGGCGTCGATGGCCTCGCGGTTGGCGGGATCAGAAAGCTTCTGGCCGTCTGGAGCCTTGAAGACCACGTTGACCGAGGGCGAGTTGGCAGGGTTGCCTCCCTCTGGGAAGAGGTCCATGGTCTTGTAGGTGGCATCGATGGACGGGGTTCCCTTGATGGAGAACTCGCTCGTCATCGGTTTCATCAGCAAGGCGGCGGCACCGCCGACGGCGGCGAGCAGCAGCAGCCATGCCACGATGACCTTCCACTTATGGAGGAAAGACCAGCGCCCAAGACGATAAAGCAGTTTAGCCACGGGTAGATGTACCTTCGCATTCGCGTGGGGGACGGGTTGAACTTTGCCCTAGTGTAGTGGCCATACCCCGCAATCCCCTATCACGAAGCCACCTGCGTCCCAGTTTTCACAGCTGGCGGCCAGCCAGCCGGATTCCGCGCACCTGCCGGAAAATTAGGCAAAACAAAATCCCGACCTGCGCAAACAGGCCGGGATCCCGGTGCGGTGGCGGCGGTGTCTGAGTTCATGACATATTTGACAGTCTGTGGCTGAGGGAATCGTCGTGATGCTTGACAGGTCAGCCGCGAC
>NZ_JASPII010000023.1:0-9469 GCF_030229635.1 Corynebacterium marquesiae | reverse complement strand
GAACTCGACGGAATACTTTCTAGGCATAGTTCAATCCTTCCTTAGCTGAGGTAGGAACTAAACCCAGGACGCTTCAGTTAGACGTTGTTTAGTCCAATCACCGTTAGTGGTTTGAGCCTTTAATACTCCTTTTTGGTTGGCATTGTATTCGATTCGTTACGGTAGATATGCGCAGCCATATTTGAGCATAACGAAAGCGCCCTGTGCGGGGCGCTTCGTGATTATTTGGTTAGTCGAGTTGGGGCTTTGGTGGGCACTGGCGGATGGATGTCGTTGTGCGTGGTGTTAGTTCATGGTTCTCGCGTTGCCGCGAAAGTTGCTTACGCGACTTCCTTGCCTATGTAGCTGTCACGCCCTGGCACTCGCGGTTGCCTGGCACAACCAACTCCACTGAAAGCTTCGCCGGTTCTCTGCATTGACCTCGTCTGAATAGCGCTTAAGCGCCATATTCTGTGGGACACTGCATTTTGCCTCGTGAACAACCTTATAAGGGCAGGGGTGGAATCACGCTTCTAGGTCTCATCAGGGGTGGCTGCTAGCGTTAGTGCTGGTTCACAATCACACCCCGCTACTTGTGGTGGGGTGTGGGCGTGACTTCCTCGTCGGTGCGCGGTGTGGCCCGCGCGTGACGTGGGCTGTCCCGCGCGCCCTTTTTCAGGCGAGTGGACAACCCTACGACGCAAGGGGAGGTAGACAATGGGTAAACACTCATTGGATACACCCGGTCGCAAAAGAAAAGGCCTTGACGCCACGAAGCTTAGATGGCTCGATGTGGCAATCAAGGTCATAACACTTGCGACCGTAACAGTGAAGCTCACCGCGGCGATGCTTCACGTGGGTCTTTAGGCCCGAGGGTCTCAACCGAGTACCAGTCGGTTGGGGCCCTTTTATTGTGCAGCCGCAATTCAAAGGTGAACTGTGCTGTCGTATTTTAGGCTAATGCGCGCGCGGGGGTTTCGCAATACTCCCACACTAAGCCCGTAGACCCGTTTCCTACTACACGCGGAAAGCTGTGCAGCCGCGTACCGCCTTCCGCGTATCCGTGAGACCTGCTATATGTCTTGCCATATGGCGAAACATATAGCAAGACATGCGCTATAGCATATGCGTTAGCGTATGTTCGCTATCACGTGGGGTTACCTGCTGGTTCTTGCATTGAGCCGGGCTCCAAAAATGCCGGCCCACAGGGCGAGTAGACCAAGCGACACAATAAGTACGGTAAAAATTAGCGGCAGCTCCGCGAGGGTAAAAAGAAGATAAGCCCCCAAAACCATTGCCACGCTGGTTCCGCCCCCAATCACGGCACAACGCATACGGTCTTGTGGCCGTTCGCGGCGGATGGTCTGGACGGCCAAGGCGGCGGCACACACCAGTGCAGCCAGGACGATGATTATGTACATTCCTCTTCTCCTTTCTGGGACTGATGCTTATCCTATTGGGAGAGTGTGCACAGCCCGTGTGCTGCATTTTTCTAAAAGTCAGGGTGCGTTAGTGTTACCTCCCGTAAGATCCTGATGCGCAAAACGCACAGTCTCAGTAGGAAGTCTGAGCGATAGCACTAGCCAGTGTTATCCGTCGCTTTAGCTCTTTCCCTCACGAGGGCTAAGGAATCCAGCGTCGTCAGGTCCGCTTTAGCGTACCTGGAGACAACTTTGCCTGCTCAATTCACCCTTTTTCACGATGGACAATTTTGGTGCGGAGTCTACGAGACTTCCAGCAACAACCAACTCCGCGCCGTCCGAGTAGTTTTCGGCCCAGAGCCTAATAATGCCGAACTTTATGAGTGGCTGCTCGTCAACGGTTCTTCCCTAGTCAAACGTGCCCATCATTCCGCACCTATACCTGGCACTATTGAAAAGCCACAGCGAGGAAATCCCAAACGCCTGCAGCGGAAAGTCAATAAGGAGCAACGCAAGACCTCAGGAGTGTCCTCGAAAGCCCAAGAAGCAACAAAGTTAAATTTCGAATTAGCTAACGCAAACAAGAAGAAAGCTTCGCGGATCGCTCGGCGCGAAGAAGCACAACGGAAATTTCAGATCCGTGCTGCTAAAAAGAAGGCTAAACATAAAGGCAAGTAATCGAAGGCGTCAAAGCGAAGTTGCCGTACTGCAGGAGGAAAGCTGTGTAGCCGCCTGTCAAGCTATGCGCAGTCGTCAGGCCTGCCGTATGGCGGGACATATGTTACGGCATATGACACAACATATGCTTTAACATATGTTTAATTGCATATAGTTCTACCTGCATTTATACAGTCCTATCGAGAAATAAGGAGCACTCCGCGAGAGGAAAACGAGCGTTTTCCACTACAGACATGAAGTGGAAAAGCAGCCCTCCGAGGACGCTTTTAGGATTGGAGGAGATTTCTTCGAAAACGGGGAAACTTCCCACGCGGTTGGTTTTTATTTTGAATAATGGCGCTATGGACATGGACAAGGTACAGAAGATAAAAATCGGAGTTTTGCTCGCTTTGGCAGCCGCTTCTTTGGTGCTTTTCGTTTTGTGGCTAACTGATGTAATAGGGGCCGGCTTAGTGGCCATTTTCATTATTGTCCTGACTGCTGCTTCTGTGGGAGTGCGTATGTGGGCGGAAAACGCAGGGCGTCAGCCGGAGTAAGCGAGATACCGCAGTGGTAGTAAATGCGCCCCCTTTTTTTCTTCTACAACCACCACAAGAAGTGGGGTATGGGCGCGGCAGCTCCGCAGGCGACCAGACCTCTTCTTCTAGTCGTCCTCGCCCAGAAGGGTTTTCACGGCTGCGTTCATTGGCTCGGTGATCCCGGCCTTGGCGAGCGCGTCGCGCACAAGTCGGCGGTGCCTCTGGAAACGGTAGTTTCCCGCGTCCACTCCGGCTGCGATCTTCTCGGCTCTGGATGCGAGATCAACCAGCTGCATGTGTAGTGGGTAAGCTGGATCGAATTTCGGGATCGGCAACCGCCGCACATTTTTATCGATGTGCCGAGCGCCGAACAGGCCACGGGATTGGTACTCTGCCACCATCTCGGTCGTCACCGGTGCATTAAGGACTGCGGTGAGGTACTTCGCCTCGTTCTCGCTGCTGGTGGGCATCCAATACAGGGCATGCTCGAATACTGCTCGGGGTCAGCGATTCGAGCAGCAGCGACAGTGTTTCCGGATGCACTGTAGAGCACGCGGTGCTTTACAGCGTTGAGCTGCTTCGATAGCTTGCGCTGGTAATCCAAGCTCTCCATCAAGGACAGCTTGGAATGCTTGGTTTGTTGTCCTCCCAGCGTTGGGATACGTCACGCCACCAGTCCCGTATGCCGTTGTCCGCGTTGTTGATCTGTTGCTCGTCCATCAGCTGCTGGCGCTCAATGGGCAGCACTGCCCGCCACGGCTCCAATAGGCCGAAGGGGGCAAGCGTGGAGCCAAGGTGAACGTCGAAGATGTACCTGCTGGGCAGGGGCGCTGACCAGGATGGTTGGGACTTCCACGGCTCTTTTTCCAGCGAGGTGCGGTAGGACTCCACTGTGGTGGTTCCCTGCGTTCTGCCTAGTCGGGAGGTTGTTTGGGTCTGTTCCTCGACGAAAAACAGCATCCGGGGGAAGATCGTCGCTCCGTTGACGACGAGGTCGTAGGTTCGAATCCTGCCCCCGCTACCAACTTCCAAGACCCTACCAGTGAAAACTCTGGTAGGGGCTTTAGTTATTTCTCTTAAGGAGCACGTCCTGGGACTCAAATCGGGACTTTAGTGATGGCATTTTGTCACTTAAGCCGGTTTGGAAGTGATGCTGCCCGACACGCCCCTAAGCGTTACCCTTCGCGCGGTTGTGGGACTTACACAACAGCTCGCAGTTGCTCTCTTTAGTGCTGCCACCCTTCGACCAAGCAGTGAGGTGGTCGGCATCCATCTCCTTGAGGGCCCAGATTTTGTTCTTCTTCGCGTCATGCCCGAAGTAGGCTGCTCGTAACATGGTCGATAGCGCCTGGCGCCTGTCTGCTGTTGCTCGCAGCTTCCGCGTGTCTCGTCCAGCGCTGTATCGAGCGCTAGAGAGATTAAAAGAAGCGTAGTGGTTAAACCGCTACGCTCACCGAAAAGGCGATAGGAAGCCCCTGTCTTTAGATATGGGGGAAATATCGCTTAAATTAGACATAAAATTAGACATATCAGGAGTGTTCTCAGTGTAATATGAGAGCCAAGGTTACATTGACACTCTCGGACCGTGTATTTACGTGTTCTTCTTGTGGTTACGTAGCTGACTGTGATGAAAACGCGAGTTACAACATGCTACACAGGGCTGGTTACAACCCTGCTGAAGTTGACGCGGTAAGACTGGATCTTGTACGCGAGAAACAGCACGCTGATTCAGGAACCCCCCGGCTTTAGACATGGGGAGGTATCAAATGACGACACTTATAAGAAACAAACACACACAGAAAGACAAAAATGCGAACCCGTAAGATTCTCGCCGCTGCCGCCGCTGCCGCAATTTCCACAATCACCGCAATCACTGCACCCACCGCAACCGCACTACCCACCTCGCAAAACCCGCAGTCATTCCTAAACTGTGCAAGCAAGCAAGTCGTATTCGTGCCAGGCGGCGCAAACACCGTCCCCGGCGTGCCAGAAAAGCTGCCACACGGATCAATCACCGCACAAATGGGCGTAAAGCTAGGACTACAGCCAGACACCAACGTAACCTACGTTGGATACCAAGCATTCCCGTTCGCAGTATCCACCTACCAAGACTCCTCCAATGACGGATACCAACGCACAGCTGCCGCAATCCGCCGGATTCAAAACAACTGCCCAAACAGTAAAATCAGTCTCGTAGGCTACTCCGAGGGTGCCGACGTATCCGCACGTATCCTTAACGACTCCGCACGGGGCCGTGGCCCACTCCGTAAGGATAAACTCGCGTCCGCAGTTCTCTATGCAAACCCCTATCAGGGCGGAAACGGGGCCGCACAATGGCCTACCGACATGTCCGGCGCTACCGGCGCACTTGGACACCTCGATGGCGGGTTCGGAGACCTAGCCCCCAACGTGCTAGAGGTCTGCCACAGCGGAGACGCTATCTGTAACTACCCGGAAAAGTACCGCGGACTGGTATCCCCCCACATGAAGATGAACGCCCTACACGGCCAGATCCCCCTTGTTGAACTGGTAAAAGAAGCAGTACACTACCAGCCACAGGATTACATCAACATCACCAAGGGGCTAATGAACCACGTTCCGTATGGCGGTGTTGACGCACAGGTAGGCGCAGACTGGATCAACAAGCACTAGAAAGGAAAAGAAACAATCAGAACGATTTTCACCGAAAAGGCGATAGGAAGCCCCTGTCTTTAGACATGGGGAGGAATATCGCCTAGATTAGACATATCAGGAGTGTTCTCAGTGTAATACGAGAGCCAAGGTTGCATTAACACTTTCTGATCGTATATTTACATGTTCTACTTGTGGTTACGCAGCTGACAGCTATAAAAACGCAAGTCGTAACATGCTGAACAGGGCTGGTTACAACCCTGCTGAAGTTGACGCGGTAAGACTGGATCTTGTACGCAAGAAACAGCACGCCGATTCAGGAATCCCCCAGCTTTAGCTGTGGGGAGGTATCAAAATCATTTGCCGCTCAGGAAGAAGCCCTCATTGCTGCTGGCTGTGATAGCAAACACATCTACTCTGATACTGCCTCTGGCGCTCAATCCCAGCGTCCAGGGCTTGAAGCAGCGCGGAGCTTTCTTCGGGACGGCGACAGCCTCGTCGTTACTCGTCTTGACCGTCTCGGTCGCAGCATTGCTGAAGTAGTAAAGACTGTTGCTGACCTTGATGGCGAAGGCGTGAGCCTAAAAGTCCTAGAGCCAGAACTCGACACGTCTCGTTCTGCCGATAAGCTCATGGTCAACATCTTGTCCTCGCTAGCTGAGGAATGAACCTTCATTGATGTTGTCCTTTTTGCATTGCGGCCTTGTAATAGTTGCAATTCTAGGCAATGTCAGCATTTGAGACACGATGTAAAAGAAATGCTGTGTTGTGTGCAGTGTGCATGAACTGTTGCCGGGCGTTTTTTCGTGTTTGGCACCCGGTTACAGGTGCTTTTTCTTTACCCTTTAACCGCAGTAGTAACGCTTAACCCCCCCAGTATGACAGATATATCAATAGGTGGCAAGAGGCTTTATATGTGATGTAGCACATAGTAGTAAAAGACGGCTGTATAGCCGTATGCCGCGTTGAGTGACACTAGGTGCTATGCGGACTCGCTCCATGGCCACAGAGGGCTGTAGCGGGCTTGTGGGCGGTGTACAAGCAATGCACGTGGTGAACGTTGCATTGGGTTGCCGTACAGCACAGTAACCGGACACGTAGCACGATGTTGCACTGTTATGACATATAGTGCAGTGTGGCTATTTTTAACAGTGTTATAGGTCACAGTTACATATTTTTATTGTGTCGCAGTGTTGCGGTTTCGTTGCGATTACAGCAATCTGGTATTTCTCACGACAACAAGGCTGTGACCTGGGGTTTTATAACGTGTTGCGCTTTTGTTGCGATTTGTTGCGATTTGTTGCGATTTTTTCTACAGATCGCAACACGTGTTTTAGCAGGTCACAGTAGGTAAATTGTAAATTTGTTGCGATGTTGCGCTTTTTCCTCATGCTTATGTGAAGAGGTAAGTAATTAAAGATTTAAGTGGTAATAGTAAATATATGTATATATAAAGGTGAGCTGTAAATCGCAACATCGCAACATAGCACTCTTTTTGCGTGAATTTATATGCTGTGACTAGTAGTGATAGTCTGTTGCGATTTTTGATCAAGATCGCAACAGATCGCAACAAAATCGCAACATATGACAGTTACGTGTAGCGTTATAGCAGGTAGAGGTAGCTTTTTTCTGTTGCGATCTGTATATTAAAATCGCAACACGTAGGCATATTCTGCTACTGTGAGCACTGACAATCATAATCAGTATGGTATTTTGGCAGGTCGCTGTCTTTAATTCAATAGCATAAAGCTATTAATCGCTGTTGCGCTTTTTCTGTTCCTCGCATCATGGGGTTGTAATCATTGGTAGTAATAGTGGGTAGTAGAGAAAATAGTTATACTGCTGTTGCACCGTGTTGCGATTTTTACGCACCGTGTTGCGATCTTGCTGTGCTGTGTTGCGATATGCACGCACCATAACACGAGTGCAATTCGACCCATTTTCGGGTTTTTGTATTTGCTTTTTGTATCGGTATGTGGGAGCGAGACCTTATTAGAGAGCGCACACGCGACGGTGTTGCCTATGCTCGCAGCCAGGGACGTGTAGCAGGTCGCAAGCTCAAACTGTCTATTGAGCAAGCTAAGGCTGCTCGTAACATGGTCGATAGCGGCTGGAGCGTTTCTAGCGTTGCTCGCAGCTTTGATGTGTCTCGTCCAACGCTGTACCGAGCGCTAGAGAGAGCATAAAAGAAGCGTAGCGGTTTAACCGCTACGCTTCTGTTGTGGGGCTTTTTAACTTTTTACGGCTCACGTGTTCTCGTTAATGGCTCGTCCCTTTCCTCGGGTGCTTGAGACGGTATTCTTCGACCAAGTGAGAAATACCTGGCACAGCCTGGGACAGCATCCAGGTCATCAGCGCTATAAGTACCGCTATAACGGTAAGTGTTAATGCCAGCCAGCCCAGTGTTGGGGCGGTGCCGTCGGCCTCCTGGACGTGGCCCCACAGGGCAGACACGCCGTCGGGTATGCCGAGCATAGTTAGCAGCCCCTCTCCCAAGGCTCCGACAGCAAAGAGTGCAATAGCAGCGACGAGAGCACTAGCTGCAATCCACGAGACAGACATGCAGGTCTTAATAAAGCGAGTGTTCGACTTCTCCATGTCGTCGTTATATTGCTTGCGTTCTTCGCGTATCTCCTCCAGTAGCTTTTCGTTGGCCTTCTTCTCCTGGAGCAAGGCACTGCGAGCCTTCTCGGACTCTTGCGCTGCCTTGTGCAGGCTTTCAGACTCCTTCGACATTGCCCCAGAGACAGCCGTTTCTACCAGTGGCTCCAGGCTAGAAGTCAGGCTCGAAGTCATCTGAGCGTTGAGGCTCTGGGCTACTGCTTGGCTGGAAGCCTTGTCGAGATGGATAGGGCTTTCTGCTGCTTCGAGCACCAGTCGTTGCGTCTCTGCGAGCTGCGACATTTGCTGACTTATCTCGATGAGATACCCGTTTGCCCCCTCCAGGCCGTTGGGCAGTGACTCGATGTTCTTTATCAGCCCGACGATCAACAGATCCACGTCCACCATCGTTTCCTGGAACTGACTGCTGCTCACGTAGTTCTCGTTCTTGGCGAGATTGCTTTTTACGTTTCTTAATTCGGTTTCCGCTTGCGTCAATCTCGTTGAGAAGTCGTCGGGCAGACCACGGAGAATGTCCCCCGCGTTCTCCGGCAGGCTCTTCAAGTCCTCCTGTAGATTGTTGATAGACTTCTCCGCTTTGTCCAGGCGTGGACTGAGAATCTTCAAGGCGCTCTCTATTTTGCCTTTCGCCGCTGCTTCGGCCATCTGCGTCATCTGGGTTACTGAAACCATGGTTGAATCTCTCCTTAGGGTGGTAGTTTTCCTCCTCGTCATCGAGAAGGCTGGAGCCGAATTGCGCCTCCAGGTCGTCATCAGTTGAATTAGCTTCAAGTGCTGCAAGCTTTTGCCCAATGAGTGCTGATTGAGCCTCATTAACGCGCTCGGTAATCCCCTCTAGCGAGTAGCTGCGGCCTAGCTTCGAGCCAGCTTTAGCTGCCTTACGCTTTCGGGTACGCCCGGCCTTCGTAGTGTTCGTAAAATAAGCCTCCTCACCGTCATCGTCGACCAGGGCCACGGACAACGACTCGCCTTCAGCCTTTGAATTGGGCTGCACTTTAAGAGACAGGTTGTACTCGCCTGCAATCTCTAGTGCCTTCTCTAGGGGTTCGTCTGCGTCTGCGACTCGTTCATCCGCGCACAGTTCATCCATGCGCTTGCGCGCGAAATCCGCCCACGTGCTTGCGGTTAATTCATCTACTTCCAAGCCCGTCGAGTCTGTGGACTTGCCCTCTTTGCGTGCCCTGCGCTCGGCAGGAAGTAGCGATATTTCTGGCTCCCGCTCTAAGACACGCATCCCCAAATCGCGCATCAACTCGTCGTTGATATGGCGCAACTTGTACCAGTTACGCATGTCCCTCGGCGCAGCCTTCTTCGTTCGAGTGTCGTGGTTGGCAAAGACGATATGGTTATGGACGCAGCCGCTTTTACTGTCGGTATGCGTGGCAACGGTAAACGGAACTCCCGTGCCCTGCGTTAGCCGTAGAGCCAGCTCAGAGCCTGCTGCATTAGCCCGAGCTACGTCTGCCGGGTCGTCCTTATCCAGCTCGTCTTTAGCCCACGATTGGATATAGATAATCGCTTGGTCGGTGCGTTGAGCCGGAGCATGGGCCTGGCCCCCGGAAAGTAGACACGTCGGGGGTTAGCTATGCTGCTTGGGTCAGTGTAGCTGATGTGAGTGCT
>NZ_JASPII010000022.1:0-25471 GCF_030229635.1 Corynebacterium marquesiae | reverse complement strand
CGCATCCTGGTCAAATTTTCTTGGCATATTCCAGATTTTCCCATCTACTCAAACGGAACAAAACCTGGGACACTTCAATTACCTTTCTTCCCAACCCAACCGGGCTGGATATCAGGTGTCTACCTAACAGGGGCTAGGTCCCATAACGCCCCATCTCTTCCACACTGGCCTCCATGAAGTCCACACCCGACCAACGGCCTGACGTAGCCTGTGGCGACAACGATTCAGCGTTGGGTTGAACCGTGCATAAAGCATCAGCGCGCACCTCGCCCTTGCGGGCACCTTCTGCCGTGCCGTACACGGCGTAGACCGTTGCCGCGCGGATGTTCTGACTGTAGTTAATCTTGATTGTGGACAAAGTTCTTCACCTCTTTATGAAGAGAAGCGACTTCAGCAGCGATGCTTTCTACAGACTCAGACACAGGTGCAACACCGTCGATATTCGCGCGCCGCGCCACCTGGTTTAGATTGACACCAATCCGACGCAGCTGCTCGTTCATATCGTCCAGGCGGCGCAACGTGTCCGGAGCCAAACGCTTTTGCGTTAATACGCTCTCTTCCTCTGCGAGGACATAGAGAGCCTCCCGGAACACGACGGCTTTTTGCACACCTGCAACCCGTGCGACCTCCTCGACAAATCGGTCTAAGTCCTTGTCGAGGCGCACGGTGGTGCGCGAATATGACGAGAACTTGTCTCGCATATCCACCTCCTACATATCGTGCTTACTGTGGCAAAGTGGCCTCGCCTGCTGACGCAGCCGGGGCCACAGTCTGTTTGTAAGGGTCACGCTTCTCCGGTGTCGGCCCCCTGAATCTGCTGCGCATCTTCAGGCGTACTCGCCACCGTCAAAGACGGACCTCACAAACAGGCGGGGACCTCACAAACAGGCGGCAGGCGGCCAGCAAGCCACTAGAGCACCTCCGGTGCTCGTGGCGCTGGCGAGGGAGATTCTCTCCCTCGACCCTCTGGCCCTACGCTTGCAGACCATAATGGTCTGCGTGCTCCGGGCCTGCGGGGGATTCCGCTGACTCTGTAGAGTCCTCGGAACCGACTTCGAAGCCTTCATCGGCTCCTTCGTCCACCCCGCGATGTGCGCCCTCGTGTTCCTCGGACGCTTCACGGGAGGAGACCTCCCGTATGCCGATTTCTGCGAGCAGTTCCTTTACGGAACCGCCGCGAAATCCGGCCCACTTGCTTGAGGACTCATACGCGCAGGCGTAGAGAACTTCACCTAATTGACGCTTAAACTCCTCAACCTTCTTGGCTTCTTCGGCTTCTTTTTGCTTCCGCTCCTGGCGGAGAGCTTCAATCTTTTTTACCGAAGAAGCAGTCTGAGACTTCGTAATCATAGTTCTGGTTCCCATCCTTTACTGGTGTCTTTTTCTACTGGTTCACTTGGACGAAGCGAGGCAAAGCGCGGGTTTTTAACCTTGACAACTTCGGGCTTTTTTACCGGCGTGTTGCTGCCTTGCTTCTGCATTTTCTGCTGAGACTGAATGCGCTCACGCTCTTCTTCGCGCTCTTTTCTCTTGCGTTCATCGAGCTTTTGCTTCAGCCGATCAATTTCGACCTGGGTCTTTTCCCGCCTCGCTTTAAGCTGCTCCAGGGTCACCCCTTCCTTCGGAGCGTGCTGGGCGAAATCGTCGAGAATCTTTTGGACTCGATTGGAACGGCGGATAATATCGGCGTGGTCTAGGCTGACCAAACCGGCAATAAGTCCCTTCGCAGACTCCTCTGCTGCGTATCTGCTTTCTTCCATGTCCGAGCCGGTTCTAGCTCCACTGCGCGGCGCTCGGGGAGCGCGCGGCATCCGTGGTGCTCGTGGTGATTGTGGCTCCATGCCTTCCTCCATATCTTTGGGTTGCTGTGTATTGATGCCATCGGGAACTTGGTCTAAGTACCCGATGGTTCAAGACCTAGCTGGGGTGCTTGTTGCTTGCATGGTTAGCGTCTCTGTGACGATAAAAATGCCTATAGGAGGGCTACGAGAGAGCGTCATACCAAACCGACTAGGGGGAGGGGTGCTAGACATAGCCATCACCGCGATTCAGCTCATCGGCGAAGGCACGAACAGCATCCATATCGGCATCGCGTAGCACCGTCGAACGCCGATCATTCTTGCTCATGTGATCCCACTGCGCCCGGGTGAATTCACCCATCCCCAAAGAGGACAACCAACCCACCTTCTGAGCCACGGAAACGCGAACAGCCAAACGGTCAACGACGACGAGACCAGCCTTATGCGCGGCAACGAGTTCGGTGAGTAGGGCACTGTCAGCCGTACGGATACGACGGCCCAGAGCAGACTCAAAACGCCTAAGGACGCTCCGGTTCGGCCATTCTCGCCTTCCCATAGGGAATTTTGGCCTGAAACGGCATTAGGGTCATGACCAGCAGGAACGTCCGAAGAACTGCCCGAAATCGTGGCTAAGGTCTCCGAGACCTTAGCCACAGATCGAGGTTCACGACGTACCAAAACGGTGAAGTATGACGGGTCAGAACGCCCAAGAACGTCGACGGCAGTGTCGACGAGGCGTGACTGCCACTCGGTGCCATTCACGTCAAGCTCGATGAGTTCATGCTCATGACGCACCGTGTCGGGCGCGTCCTTGGGGGAGATCTCTATGCTCCACGACTCGTTCGCTGTCGTCATGGTTTCTCACCACCGACAACATGCCCATCTAGCCACGCCTCAATATCAGCGATTCTGTAGACGACGAGGTTGGCACCCACGCAGGCGTATCTGGGCCCTTTGCCCTGAACACGCCAGTTGTTGAGAGTTTGAGGGGCAATCCCGATCAGGGATGCCGCTACAGAACTTTTAACCGCAATAGGCTCGGCATGATCGACCAGTTTTAAATTTGAAACACCTTTCAAGGTTTGCTCCAGACATGCTGAAAGGGCCCCGGCCTAGCGGTTATCCGCTTGGGGGCCTGCATATCCGAGTTGCAAACCTTGGGCTCTTATACAGCCCGGTACCTCGGTGACCAACCGTCTCAAGTACGGCTAGCTACACTTTAGCTTACTTGTGAAGACGGATCAAAGATCGGCGGAAACATCGTATCCACGACACTGTCCGGTACGGGGTCGATAAGATCCATCGAGAGTCCTTCACCTGCGGCGAAGAGTCGTCCGGCGTTAGGCCGGTAAAAGGTGAACGGCAACGTTCGATCAGCTTCGTCCTCCAGAAACTCGAGTCGTGCCAGGAGGTGTTTGCGTGCAACGTGTAGAGGCGGGTGTCGCTTCCGACGACCTTTCTTATCATTTTTCACAATGGGGTCCAGATACCTTAGTTCACGAGCTACGGCGCGGATTTCACCGTAAGTTTCAAGGGCGGTAAGCAAGAGCTGTGTGACCTCCTCGCGGGGAGGTGTGGGAGTGAACAATTCGCGTGCGTCAACATAAAGCTGGTGATTATCGTCAACCAACGTGCACAACACTTCCAGGCGTCTACGCGCGACGTCGTCGGCAGACCAAATTGGAGGACGTTCTGAAGGATTCATACCAGCAATGATAACAAATTCGTGCCTATTACAAAAGTGGGTCTATAGTGGTGTGTATGTCCAAGCAAATACGTGCCGCTAGAACGAAACTAAGCCCTGGGGAAGATTCCATCGACCGCGTCGTTGACGCTTTGCCCCCGCGTGGGCCATACGAAGCAAAGATCACCGTCCGACTATGGGACGGAACGACTTACCGCCCGACAATCCGGGCAAGGACAAAGGGGGAATTCCGGCGAATTGCCGTCGAGAAGCGGGACAGCAAGCTCAACTCGACGTCGACCAATTGGGATAAGGGCAAGAACTTCTCGGCGTTCATTACCGACGTCTCTAAGCCGGCCATCCAAGCGGCACGTCTGCGACCGAACACGCGCGACCGGTATGAGCTCGCATTGAAACAGGCCGAAGCACAGCTTGGAAAACACGCCATTGGCGAGGCTGTGAAATTCCGAACTCTCGAACGCGCATTGCAGGCCATCGCCACCGCAAACGGGTCGGAATCTGCACGGCAGGCCCGCACCGTCGTGAGCAAGTACATTCTGGATCAGCTCATCCGCGAGGGTGTTATCGACCACAACCCGTTACGCGGAATTAGCATCGACCTCGGCGAGGTAAAGAAGGGTAATAAACCACAAGGTGGTCACGCCCTGACGAACGCACAATACGACGCCGTTGTAGACCATCTCATTGCACGCGATACCGCCAGACCGTTACCACCGGGCACGGATAGACGAGCAAGCTCCATCGCAAAACATGACAACGTGGTTGCGCTGGCACTACTACAAGCGGGGACGGGACTTCGCATCTCAGAGGCGCTGGCAGCGACGAGGCATTCTGTAAAAGCCGCTAATGGGCAGATCGCGATCAGCATTACATCTGAGCAATCCAAAACGCACAGAGGCCGTTCTATCCCGTTCCTGGACAAGCGTGTCGAAAAGTTCTGGTTAAACCGGCTCAACAGACTGGGAACGACGGATCCACTGATCCCTTCGCCGGGAGATAAGCAGGCGCACTGGCGCACCGACAACGCCGTAAAAGCGTCAGCGGCTCTGTTTAAAGATGTCGGCGCGCAGCTTCAGGACAACCACATCGCTTTAATGAGATCCCATGACTGGCGCACGGTGCTCAATAACCGGGCCATCGCGCGAGGGGTACCCGCCCAGGTGCGTGCAGCCTACTTCGGGCATGACGTCGACGTGAACGCGCGCAACTACACGGATTGGACTGATGTCGACGCTATGCGGGGAGCCTTGAATCTTGGTGAAGAAAGTGGGACTCAAAACGGGACTTAAGAGTCGGTAATCTGCGGTAAAGCCCGGTAGGCGCCAGTATACTGATACCCCTCTAATCAGCAGGTAAGAGGGTAATAACTGCAGGTGGCTCGAACATGGGGGTGAGAACCCAGAGGTCGTAGGTTCGAATCCTGCCCCCGCTACCAACTTCCAGGCCCTCATCGGTTCGCCGGTGAGGGTCGTTTTTTATTTTTGCTTACTGGGCGGATTCTAGCGGACGTGCGGCAACATGGTCCGTATCGGGAACGTGGCAATCAGACCCTAGACAGCAAACCCTCACCTGAGTAAGGTAAGGCTATGCAAAAGAAAGACTTCATGAATGTGCGTGCAGTTATCGCACTCGTAGCCACCCTAGCCCTAGGCGCAGGCCTTGTTGCGTGTTCTTCTGATTCTTCTTCTAAGGAAGGAAACGGAGAAAAGAAGATCGAGCGAGTTGTGGCGCTTGATTGGCGCTACGAGGAAATTCTCAAGGCCCTCGATGTGGACCCAGTGGGAACCGTGGAAATCGGTAAGTCGGAGGCACCGACCACTTTGAAAGAGCAGCTGGGGCAGGCAACCTCTGTGGGCCAAGCCAAGCAGCCGAACCTAGAAGTTATCCAGTCTTTGGAACCAGATCTGATTTTGGCTAGCCCTACCCGTCAAGCCGATATCATGCCGCAGCTGGAAGAGATTGCGCAGACCGAATCCTACCCAGATGAGACTTACTTGGACGTGCTGGACTCGATGGATGAGATCGCGGCCAAGCTAGGTAAAGAGGAAAAGGCCAAAGAAGTCCGTCAGCGCATCGAGGACAAGATTGCTCGTACCAAGGACGCGGTAAAGCCGGGCAGCCGTGCTGTTGTGGCTGGGTGGTCCAGTGAGATGCTCTATACCTGGGTCAACCCTTCCTTCCCCCAGTCGCTACTGAGCGAGGTGGGCTATGATTATGCTTTCGAAGGTGAGAAGTCATCCATCGAATCTAAGACTGATGTAGCGGAACTGACCGGCGATAAGCTCCCTGGTATGAAGGCTGACCGAGTCTTTATGTACAAGGACGTCGATGCGTTTAAAAAGACGCCCTATGCCAAGGGCAGCGGCGACATCGTAGAGGTGGACCAAGATATCTGGTCGCGCGCCCGCGGGCCGCTTTCCGCCGAGCATATGCTCGATGACATGATCGCCGCTGAAAAGTAGTGGCACCTCGAACTAAAGCCAGCGTCTGCTTGGTCCTTGCAACCGCTGCCGCTGCCTTTGTGTGGTGGTGGCGGCTCCGCCATGTTCAGGTGCCAGTTGATACCCCGTGGTTAGAAGAAGAGCTGCATAGCGTGGCTTTTGACCGTCTCCTTGCTACCACGGTGGTCGGTATTGCACTAGGTGTAGGTGGGTTATTGCTGCGCACGGCAACCGCGAATCCGCTCGCCGATCCGTCCATCACTGGTGTGAACTCCGGTGCGGCACTCGGTGCAGTCGCAACCGCAATGTTTTTAGGAAGCGAAACCTCGAGCGTTGACCAGCTGCCCGGTGCGCTGCTGGGTGCGGGGATTGCTGTGGGGGTGACGGTGGGCGTCGGCAAGAGCGGTGCGATCCAGCGCATGGTACTCGTTGGCGTTGCCGTTTCCGCACTGTGTAGCGCCTTGACCTCCATTTTCTTGGTGATAGATGAAGCTCAGCTGGCTACGGTGATGTCGTGGCTTTCTGGCCGGCTTGCCGGTGTGCGCTTGGACGATATTGTGCCGGCGCTGATTGCCGTGCTGGTCGTGGTTCCCTTGACCTTAGTCGGTGCAAAAACGCTGGACTTGCTCGTAGCAGGCGATGCCATGGCCGGTGCTGTCGGCGCGAAGCCGGAGCGCATTCGGTTGGCTGCCATTGTGGCGGCGGTAGTGCTTATTGCTCCGGCCGTAGCTGCAACTGGGCCGATTGGCTTCTTAGGGTTGATGGCCGCGGCCGTAGCGTGGCGGGTGTGCGGCCCGCACCACCGCATGGGGCTGTGCGTGGCTGGAATTGTTGGAGCAGCGGTGCTTTTGGTGGCTGATTCGGTTGGCCAGGGAATCTGGGCACCGGCCGAGACCCCAGTGGGCATCGTGACTTCTTTGGCTGGCATGCCATTAGTGTTGTGGTCCGTCCATGCGCTGGGGAGGAGGAAGCATGCGGCATAAGAGATTTGTTGGGGTGCTAGTAGGTCTCATCCTGGCGTTGGCGTTGAGCGCAATCATCGGCATGGGCGTCGGTGCGGTGATGAAACCGCCGGGCGAGGTGATCACCGCCTTCGTTACCGGAGAGCCGCTCATCTGGAAGTACCGCGCGCCGCGGATCTTGGTGGGAATCTGCGCCGGTATTGCCATGGCCGTTTCTGGCTGTCTATTGCAGTCCGCGCTACGCAATCCTTTGGCCGCACCAGATACGGTGGGTATTACCTCCGGCGGCGGACTCGCGGCCGTTGCGGTACTCATGGGATCAGGCGCCCTGCCGGCCCACCTGCTGACTTTCATAGCCTTTATTGGAGCGTTGGCTGGAACTGGGCTGGTTCTTCTCCTCGCCGGGCGCGGGGCAAGCGATCCGGTGCGCCTGCCCCTTACCGGGGTGGCGGTATCTTTTGGGCTGGGCGCCATCACCGAATTGCTCCTGGTGCGGTCTGCCCCAGAGGCAGGAGCGGCCATGACATGGTTGAAAGGTTCGCTTTACGCCCGCTCGCTTGGCGATGCCACCATTGTCGCCCCCTTTATCCTTCTCGCCCTAACCGCCGCGATGGTGGTGGCAAAACACCTGGATATGCTCGCGCTGGATGATTCCACCATGGCCGGCATCGGCGTGAGCACCAAGATATGGCGACTAATAGCAGTAGCCTTAGCCGTCATCCTCGGCGCAGCGGGAGTCGCCGCCGCCGGGGTCTTGGGCTTCGCCGGACTCATCGTCCCCCATGCTGCTCGCTTGGTTGTTGGCGCGAACCTGCGCTGGCAAATACCCGTGGCAGCCCTAGGCGGCGCGGTCCTTGTGACCGCATGCGATACGCTCGGTCGCTGGGCTTTCGCCCCCACGGAAATCCCCGTTGGCGCGCTCATCGCGCTGATCGGTGCACCGTATTTCATTTTCCTATTGACTCGACTGACCCGAGTGCGAAACGGAGGCTAGACATGACACTGACGTGCAGCGGATTAACCGTGGGCTACGGTGGACCCGATGTGGTCAAGGACGTAAATCTTCATTTATCCAGAGGTCAAGTAACCGCTCTGATCGGGCCGAATGGCTGTGGCAAATCGACGCTTCTCAAGACATTGGGCCGCCAACTTACGCCCAGCGCAGGCGCGGTGCACCTCGCGGACCAAAATATCAGCAAGTATTCCTCGCGTGCCTTTGCCCGTGAAGTTTCTTTTCTGCCACAACATCCCGTGGCTCCGGAAGGGGTATTAGTGCGTGACGTCATCGGTTACGGCCGATATCCCTATACAGGGGCGCTAGCGACGATGCGGGCCGGAGATCATGCAGCGGTTGAGCGTGCTGCCTCGCGTGCTGGGGTGAGCGAGCTTCTCGACGCCCCCGCGGCAGATCTTTCCGGTGGTCAGCGCCAGCGCGTCTTCCTCGCTATGACTTTGGCCCAAGAAACGCCAATTACCTTGCTTGATGAGCCGACTACTTACCTCGATCCCGCGCACCAATTGTCCATTTTGGATCTGATTCGAGATCTCAATGGCACCGGGGTCACAGTGGTCATGGTGGTCCACGATATGGTCCATGCCGCGCGTTACGCCGATAGAATCGTAGCCATGCGTGAGGGACGCATTGTGGCCGAAGGGGCCACCGAGGAGGTGATGACTGCTGAACTCGTACGCGAAACCTTCCATGTTGAGTGTTTAGAGATGACTGATCCCTCCACCGGTCGACGCTTTCCCATACCCATTTCCGTGCACGCTCCTGAATTTTCTGGAACCCTAGAAGGAAGAAGATAAATCTATTTAAAGGAGTACGTAGCAATGGCAAACGAACTAGGCCACGAGGTCGACTTGGACCGCAACGAATACAAGTACCTAGCATCTAAAGACACCGCGTCTTCGGCAGCTAAATCTGACAAGTCCTCGCAGTCCGCTGCAGCTGCAGCTGGTGCCGCAGGTGCAGCCGGCCTGTCCAAGCCGGTCGGAAAGCCGTCTGCGGACGGAGATGAGTCCACCGCAAGCAAGTATGAACCGCAGAACCACGTTGTCGCTGGAGCGGAGGAAGAACATGTGGCTAAAGCTGCCGAGCAGCCGGACCTGCAGGAGAAGCTGGATGAGAACAACGCTGACTACGCGCCGAGCCAGCACATCGTAGGTGAGGCGAAGGAAGAGCACATTGGTTCCGCCCCGCAGCAGCCAGATCTGCAGGAGAAGCTGGACGAGGATAACTCGGATTACGCGCCCAGCCAGCACATCGTAGGCGAAGCAAACGAAGAGCGTGTTGCTACTGCGCCGAACCAGGACAACGTCAACGGTCAGCAGTCCTCTGAGCGCCTGGATCAGCTAAAGGACAAGGCATCCGAGGCTGGTAGCGCCGTCGGCGATGCGTTCCAGCGCGCTAAGGGCTTCGTGGAAGACAAGGCTCACGAGTACCAAGAGGAGTCCACGAAGAAGGGTGGCTTCTTTGACCGCGTCAAGGGCGCTGTGCGCGATGCACGCGAGTCCATCGAGGACAAGCGCAAGAACTAACCAGCGTTGATACTAAGCCGCTTTCCCAGGGGTCGGGGAGGCGGCTTTTGTCATATGCGTAATTCTGCTAATCGTCCAAAGCGTGGAGGTAGAGCCGGCTAATCAGGAGGCGCCGCGGCACGTCTACCACGGGGCGCAGGAAGGGGAGGAAGGGCTCTGAGGCGGCGTCGATAAGCAGCAGTGTGCGGCCATCGCGCAGGCGCTCCAGAGCGAAGGTCTCCTCGCCGCGCTCGAGGTGTCCAGGAAGGGTGCCGTAGGTGAACCCGCAGCGGCCGTCCTCGTGGAATACATCGACCACGCGGCAGCGAAAATCCCATGGGCCGAGGCCCATGGTGACCTCCGCGCCGAGCTCCACCACCTCATGGGTGGGGCGCACGCGGAAAAGGCCGCTGCGTTGGATTGACCAGCGGAAAAGCCGGTGTGCGGCGGTATCAAAATCAGCGTCGATGACTCGTGACATGTGCAGCTGCGGAAAGCCAGAAGTATCGGAATAAGACAGCGGTGTGGCCATGCGCCCGATGATAGGGGAGGGGTGACCACCCCCGAATTCTGGCAGAAATATAACGGCTTGGACACAGTCACAGGAGTTTGCTGCTTCCACAATTTTTTCGTGCCAGTATCGAGCTTGCACGATGTTGACAACTGAAAGTAGGTACCTTGATGCTTCGCATTCCGCACCTTAAGAAAGTCCTGGTGGGCTCGGCTTTCGCTGGTGCGTTTTTCCTGGGATCCCCGGCCGCAGGCGCCCAGGAATTGCCCCAGCCGGATTTCGATTCCGCAGGGATTATTGACCAGGTCCGAGATGGCCTGGCTGGGGTAGGCATCCAAACCCCGCAGGTGGATAAGAACGTCACCGACGCCGTAGATTCCTCTGTGCGCAACGCGCAGCAAGCCGTGCAGCACACGGCCCAGCAGGCGCAGTACGCGGAGCCGATGACCAACCCGAATCCCATCGGCCTAGCGGAGCAGGCCACCCAGCCGGAGTTTAAACCGAAGGGCACCAATCCGAACTACAAGTGGAAAAATGATGGATTTTCCAAGGTAGCTGCGGGCAAGCCACAGGCTGATTACGTGCTGCACCGCGTGCCGGGTTCCATGTTTGATGCCCCACGCATTCCAGAAGAATCCGTTGCAGCCATGAATGAGGGAGAGTCGCTCTATGGCCCTGGCACCCCGGTTTATGTCAATGAGAACATGATGTGCACCCTGACCGTAGCGGGCAACGATAATGCAGGCCGCAAGGTGGGGCTCACCGCCGCGCACTGCGGCAACGTGGGGGATTCGGTCACCTCCGCCGATTCAGAGCAGATTGGCCCGACGGGCACCGTGGTATCCAAGAATGAGGACTTGGATTACGCCGTCATCGAGTTCGGCTCTAAGGCCAAGGTCTCCCGCTCCTACAATGGCGTGACCGTCAATGAGTTGGGCGGCGGCGTTAAGCCGGGGCAGCAGGTGTGCAAGCAGGGCGTTGCCACCGGCAAGACCTGCGGCATTACCTATCAGCAGGCAAAGAAGATTCAGGTCAACCAAGTCTGCGCCATGATGGGCGATTCCGGTGCACCGTTGTTGGTCAACGGCCGCCTCGTCGGTTCGATTACCGGCGGTTTCCTGCCGGTGAATTTCCCGTGCCGCACCCCGCTGCAGGGGCCGGTCCATAACCCAACCGCCGCAAACACCATGGATGCGGTCCTAGAGGATATGGACCGTCGCGGTGGCGTAGGTGCTGGTTTTACATTGCCTGAGGACTAGCCTCGTCCCAACTTTTCGCCCGCTCCCGTTGCTACTGGGAGCGGGCACTTTTATGTCTCTGTCTAGTGTCGATAATCACAACTAATCATCGCTTGTGTGAAAAGCTTATGCGGACTAAGGTTAGCCTTATCTAGTAGCTACTTAGGTGTGGCTAACATCACCGGCGTGAGCCGGGCCGAGAGAACCGAGGTGACCGCGCGATGTGGCAGCTGTCCTTATTGTCCCGCACCCGTACCCAGCAGACCTGCGAAAGGTCCGAATGTATGCGTGCCGATCAAGCCCCAGTGGACGCATTGGTAGAGCTACCTGAATGCTGCCTGCGGCATGCGATTGAGTCGCAGCCGGCGTTGGCGCTGCGTATGCGTGAACTGGGATTCCGGCCAGGAGTGCGCGTGCAGATCGGACGCAAGGTGGCCGGCGGGGCACGCCTGGTCACCGTGGGTACCGCCCGGTACGCGGTGGATGCGGCTACGCTTGGCCAGCTGGAAGTTATCCCGGTGGCAGCATAATGGCGCGCAAGACCGCAGCGCCAAGCTGCCACTCCACCTCCTCCATGCGTATCGCCGCGGAGGGAACGCCTGTCCTCGCCTTGGTCGGGGCTCCAAATTCCGGCAAATCTACCTTGTTCAACGCGTTGACCGGAGCGAAGGTCCAGACCGGCAACTGGCCGGGTACCTCCGTAGAAGTCAGTCGTGGTTTGTGGAGCGCGCAGCCAGAGGCGTTCGACATCATCGATCTGCCCGGTGCTTATTCCTTGGATCCAATGAGCCCGGACGAGGAATTCACCCGCGATATGCTCGTTGAGTGCCCACCGTGTGAGCGCCCAGATGTGGTTGTGGTGTTGGTGGATGCCACTGCGCCAGCGCGCGGGCTTAACCTCGCATTCCAGATCGCGGAGTACCCGTATCGGGTAGTGATTGGGGTGACCAAGGAGGACGTCGCCAAGCAACAGGGCATAAGCATCGATACCTCCGCGCTCTCGCGCGCCGTGGGCATGCCGGTGGTCAGCGTTAATGGTCGCCGCCGAGAAAACCTAGACGCGCTGGAGGGTGCCGTTGCAAAAGCAATGCAGACGGAGCCACAGACTATCCGGCCCAACGCAGATTTGGATCAACGCTTTGCGGATCTGGACGCCGCGGAAAAGGCTGCCGTTTCCAGGACGGACGTCGGCGAACCGCTTAGCCAGCGCGTAGACCGTGTGGTGCTGCACCCCGTGCTCGGCCCGATTCTATTTCTGGCGGTGATGTGGGCTGTCTTCTTCATTACCACTACGGTTGCGGGACCGCTGCAGGACGGCCTGGAGGCACTGATCGCCGGTCCCGTCTCTGATGCCGTGCGCAGCCTCCTCCCAGACCACTGGTTGCTCTCGGGATTGCTGGTAGATGGCCTTATCGGTGGTGTGGGCATGGTGCTGACCTTTGCCCCGCTGCTGGCCCTGATGTTCCTGTGTCTAGCCGTGCTGGAGGATTCCGGTTATATGGCGCGCGCGGCGGTGGTCACTGACCGAGTTATGCGCGCCATTGGCCTACCGGGCAAGGCCTTTATCCCCATCGTGGTGGGCTATGGCTGCAATGTTCCGGCGATTTCGGCGACGCGCGTGCTTGGCGACGTCCGCCATCGCATCCTTACCTGCCTCCTTATTCCTTTCACTTCCTGTTCGGCCCGTCTCATCGTGTTCATGATGCTGGCGCAGGTGTTTTTCCCCGCTCATGCTGGTTCCGCGGTATTCGGCATGTACGTGCTGTCTATCGCGCTGGTGGTGTTGGTAGGCCTCGCCTTGCGCCGCACGGTGTGGCGCGCCATGCCGGCCGAAGCCTTAGTTATCGATCTTCCGGCCTATCAGCTGCCCACCTTTGGCCTCACCCTGTCGGTGATGTGGGTGCGTCTGAAAGGCTTCTTGCATACCGCCGGCGGCATCATCGTCGCCACCGTGGTGGTCATCTGGTTGCTCATGTCCATCCCGGTAACCGGTGGGCACTCTTTCAACGAGGGTGCGGTACCGCCGGAGGATTCCGCCTATGGTGCGGTCTCAAAGGTGATGTCCCCGGTCTTTGCCCCGGCTGGCTTTGATTCTTGGTCTCTGACAGGCCCGTTGGTCACCGGATTCGTGGCCAAGGAGACTCTCATTTCTACCTGGGCGCAAACCTATGCGGTAGAAGACGTCACTGATGATGCCCCAGAAGAGCAAGCAGAATCCCCACTAGCGAGCCATATCCGCGCTGATTTTGATGCAGCCTCTGGCGGGCATGGGCTCGCGGCGGTATGGGCGTATATGGTCTTCCTCTTGGCCTATACCCCGTGCGTGGCCACGGTAGCCGCGCAGCGGCGGGAAATAGGCTGGAAATGGACGCTTATCGGTTTCGCCCTTCAGCTCGCCACCGCCTGGATCCTCGCGGTGGGAGTATTCCAGGTCCTCAAGGTCTTCCTATGAGCCCCACGGAGAAGGTTAAGGAGGCCATTAAACAGGGAAAATCCAACCCCGCCGAGATCGCGAAAGCTACCGGGCTGGGGCAGGGGACCATCGAAGTGATCCTCGCCCATCTCGAGCGCAGTGCGGAGCTGGTGCGCGAATCGCTCACCTCGTGCCCCACGGGCGGCTGCGGCAGTTGCGCGCAGGCGGGTGGTTGCTCGGGTGCGGTTTCCGAGCGCCGCGGCCCAGTTCTGCTCCAGCTGCGGAGAAATTCCTAGCCTTGCAGCGCGGCTAGGGCGTGCTTGTGGAGCAGGCCGTTGGAGGCGACGCCGGATCCACCGTGCGGGCCGGGGTTTCCGTCCAGATCCGTGAAAGTGCCGCCGGCCTCGGTCACGATGAGGGAGGGCGCGGCGAGGTCCCACAAGGACACCTCGGGTTCGGCGGCGATGTCTACCGCGCCTTCGGCCACGAGGCAGTAGGACCAGAAATCACCATAGCCGCGCAGGCGCCAGGTCTTATCCGTGAGTGCGAGGAACTGATCGCGCAGGCCGCGCTCGGCCCATCCGGTTAGCGAGCTCATGGCCAGCGAAGAATCGGCGAGCTTTTCCACGTGGGATACGCCCAAGCGCTTCGGCTCGCCGCCGAAAACGCGGAAGGCGCCAGCGCCTTTGGCCGCGTACCAGCGGCGGCGCAGGGCGGGTGCGGAAACTACCGATACCACCGGTTCGCCATCTTCCAAAAGGGAGATGAGCGTGGCCCATACGGGGACGCCACGCACGAAGTTCTTGGTGCCGTCGATGGGATCGATGACCCACTGGCGGCCCTTATAGCAGGCCTCGCCGCCGTATTCCTCACCCAGCACTTCATCGCGCGGGCGGGAGCGCTTGAGGGATTCGCGGATTTGCTTCTCACAGGTGAGGTCCGCATCCGATACGGGGGACATATCTGGCTTTTCCTTGACGGAGAGGTCCGAGGCCTCGAAACGATGCATGGTCACTACATCGGCATGGCCCGCCAGCTCGAGCGCGAGGCCCAAGTCTTCTTTGAACTTACCCACGGAGCCAATCCTCCATCTGATCCACTACCTGTTTATTGCCAGCGAGGCACCATTCGACGCCGCCGGCTTCTACCTTGCGGGCTGCACCGCCGGCTGCCTCCACGAGGGCTTTGCCGGGGAACCAATCCCAATCCGCTACCGAATGCTGCATCCATGCGCCCCATGTGCCATCGGCCACGGAGGACAGGTCAACAGAACCGGCACCGAGCATACGGACTGTAGCAAAGTTTTCCGCCACGCGCTGCCATGCCCCGCGGATATCCTCATCCGCCAGCGAGGTTGGGTGCAGATACGTGGATAGTGAAATCTGCTCGGCCGGCTTCTCCTGCAGGCGAGCTACTTCCTTGCCGTCGAGGGAAGTGGGGTAGTCCCGGCCACCGAACCAGGTATAACCCATGGCGGGGCGGTGGACGGCGCCGAGGGTGATCCCCGTGGCGTCGGTAAGCGCCAAGGCAGAGCACCAATAATCGGAACCGGAAGAGAAATTGTAGGTGCCATCGACCGGGTCGATGACCCAGGTGCGCCCAGACTGGGACTCGCGGGCCGCACCCTCTTCGCCGAGGATGCCGTCTTCCGGGCACACGGCTTCGAGCACGCCCGCGACGAAGCGCTCGGCCGCCCTGTCCGCATCCGTAACAACGTCCGAGATAGAAGTCTTGTGCTCTACGTCGACGCCCATCTCGCGCAAGCGCCAGGCCAGGCGGCCGGCGTTATAGACAAGGGCCTGCGCTAGGTGCGCATCCCCGTCATCCGCGTGCGCGACAATGAAGGTCTTGATGACCGCATCGATCATCTCCTGCAAGCTCGGCTTTTGATCCATGCCCACCATTGTCACCCTAAACGCGGCCGATGGCTAATTATGCCGGCCGGGTGGGTAGGATTGGGGCCTATGCGTCCCGAAGTAACAGCACGGCTCAAGCAATTGGAAACCACCCTGACCACCATTGAGAAGGTCATGGACCCGGAGGCTTTGGCTGCCCGCATTCGGGAACTAGAGGCCCAGGCCGGCGACCCGTCCTTGTGGGACGACCCCGCCCACGCGCAACAGGTCACCTCCGAGCTTTCTGCAGCGCAGGCTAAGGTCCGCAAGCTGGAATCCCTGCGCGGGCGCCTAGAGGACATGCCCGTGATGTACGAACTCGCGGAAGAAGAGGGGGATACCTCCCTGGCGGATGATGAGCTCGATTCCCTGGAATCTGCTATCGAATCGCTGGAGGTCACCACCATGCTTTCTGGTGAGTATGACCCGCGCGAGGCGGTTATTAATATCCGCTCCGGCGCTGGCGGTGTGGACGCGGCCGACTGGGCCGAAATGCTCATGCGCATGTACACGCGGTGGGCGGAAAAACACGGTCACAAAGTGGATGTCTATGACATCTCCTATGCGGAAGAAGCAGGCATCAAGTCTGCGACCTTTGTGGTCCACGGTGAATACATGTATGGCCAGCTCTCTGTGGAGCAGGGAGCACACCGCCTAGTGCGCATCTCGCCCTTTGATAACCAGGGCCGGCGCCAGACCTCCTTCGCCGAGGTAGAAGTCCTGCCGGTGGTGGAGCAGACCGACCACATCGATATCCCGGATAATGATGTGCGCGTCGATGTTTATCGCTCTTCTGGTCCGGGCGGCCAATCCGTCAATACCACCGACTCTGCGGTGCGCCTGACCCACATTCCCACCGGCATCGTGGTGACCTGCCAGAACGAAAAGTCGCAGATTCAAAATAAGGCCTCGGCCATGCGCGTGCTGCAGGCGAAGCTGCTGGAGCGCAAGCGCCAAGAGGAGCAGGCCGAGCTTGACGCGCTGGGCGCCGGTGGCAACGCCTCCTGGGGCAATCAGATGCGCTCCTACGTGCTGCACCCGTATCAGATGGTCAAAGACCTGCGCACCAATTTTGAGGTGGGCGATCCCTCCAAGGTGCTCGATGGCGATATCGATGGCTTCCTGGAATCTGGTATCCGCTGGCGCATGCAGCAACAAGAAGACCAAGCTTAGGTCCATACTGATCGGGCTGAATTGAACGCGAAAAGGCCGAACTGAGGGGAGAAGATCCTCAGTTCGGCCTGATCTCTATGGACCTAACCCACGTAGTCCATCGGTGCGCCCGGTCCCAGCGGGATGCCGATGAGATACCAAATGACAAAGAAGACGAACCAACCCACGATCATGCACAGCGAGTAAGGCAGGGCGAGCGACATCAAGGTACCCACACCCGCGTGCTTGTAGTAGCGCTGCAAGAAGGTCAACGCCAGCGCGAAGTAGGGCGACATTGGGGTGATGATATTCGTTGGGGAGTCACCGATACGGAAGAGCATCTGGGAGACTTCGGGGGAGACGCCCACATACATCATCATCGGTACGATGACCGGGGCCATCAGCGCCCACTGGGCGGAACCGGAGGTGATGAAGAGGTTAAGCAGTGCGACCATGGCCACCAGTGCCGCAAACATCACTAGCGGCGGCAGGGACCAGTGTTGGAGTAGCTCGGAGCCCTTAATCGCGGTCCACACGCCCAAGTTTGACCACTCGAACCAGGCCAGGAACTGTGCCACCGCGAAGAAGAGGACCAGCATGGGAACGAGGGTCTCGACGCCCTTGGCCATAAACTCCGGTACATCAGCAAAAGACTTCACGGTGCCTGCCGCCAAGCCATAGACGATGCCGCACACCAAGAAAGCCAAGGCAATCGGCACCGCGATGGCACTAATGAGCGGCGACTCCATAAAGCTATCCTCCTGGCTCGCCAGCGGGGAGCCAGGGATAAATAGGAGTGCAAAGAAGGCGGCAAGGAAGAGCACGAGTGCGATGCCGGAAGCAATCAAACCGCGCTGTTCGTTGGGCTTAATGCGCATCGCTTCTTCATCGTCGGTGAAGTCGTACTCCTCATCCTCCTCTGCATTCGCGCCGGCCCCACCGGCGGCCTTGGAAAAAGACACCTCTTCATAATTAATGTGGTCGTGGTCCACCAGCTCGCGGGCCTTTTTCACCATGAGGAATTCCGTGACCGCGGTAATGATGAGCGAGAGCACGATGGCGGATGGGATGACAAAGAAGATATTGGCCAGCGGGCTGACCTCATATTCTGGGTCCACAAACTGTGCGGCCGGGGTAGAAATGCCCGCCAGCAGGAGGTCGGTGATATTGAGAATCAGCGAGGCATTAAAGCCGGCAGACGACGCAGCAAAGGCCACCATCGCGCCCACGATGGGGGAGCGGCCCACGGCGTGGAAGGCCATTGCGCCCAGCGGGATCAGAATGACGTAGATGGCGTCGGAGGCTACGGAGCCGGTCACGCCGGCCAGCGCCACAACGAAGGTCAGCATTTTCGCGCTGACCTTAGTCACCATCGCGCGCACCAAAGCGGAAAGCAGGCCAGACTGCTCCGCCACGGCCACGCCGAGCATCACGGCAAGTATGACGCCGAGCGGCGGGAAGCTGGTGAAGTTCTCCACTGCATCAGTAACCATGCGCGAGATATTCTCGGTGGTCAGCAAGGATTCTACTTCGATGGTTTCGCCGGTCTTGGGGTCCTCTGCGGTCATGCCAATGAGGTGTCCTAGCCAAGAAGTCACAGCGACGATGGCTGCGAGGATAACGAAGAGCCAGAACGGATCCGGCAGTTTATTGCCAATCTTTTCTACAGTGCCCAGGAAGCCGCTTGCAGAACGTGGTTTTTCTTTGGTTTCGGTTTCGGCCATAGTATCGGCACTTTCTGTCGATTGGGTCGGAACAAATTAGTGTCTTAGACCACATTACTTAAGTACAGTTCACAGCGCGGTGTCAACTTTAGTTGCTACAGTGATTCGCGTGATTAGATTCGACAACGTGACTAAGGCCTACTCCGCCGCGTCTCGCCCAGCGCTCGACGGGGTGTCCTTCGAGATTGCGGATGGCGAATTCGCCTTCCTCATTGGTCCGTCCGGCTCCGGTAAGTCCACCTTCCTGGAGTTAATGGTGCGCTATAGCAACGTGACCAAGGGCGATATTTACTTCGACGATTTCCACGTCAATGAGCTTTCCGGCAAGCAAATCAACGCGCTACGCCAGTCCATTGGTTACGTCTTCCAGGATTTCCGCCTGCTCCCCAAGCTGACGGTGTATCAAAACGTGGCCTTTGCGCTGGAGGTGATTGGTAAGAGCAAGTACCGCATCTCCACTTCTGTCCCGCAGGTTTTGGACCTAGTGGGCCTCGAGGATCGCCGCGATGCGTATCCGCACGAGCTTTCCGGTGGCGAGCAGCAGCGCGTGGCCATTGCGCGCGCGGTGGTCAATCGGCCGAAGCTGCTGCTTGCCGACGAACCCACGGGCAACCTCGATCCCTCCACCGCCGACGAGATCATGGACCTGCTGCTGGGCATCAACCGCCGTGGCACCACCGTGGTCATGTCCACCCACAATGCCCGCGCCGTCAATAAGGCGCGCCAGCGTGTCTTGGAGCTGCGCAATGGAGTCCTCGTGCGCGACGAGCACGAGGCGATGTACGAGGGGGAAGCATGAAGCTAGGGTTTATTTTCCGCGAGGCTACCAAGGGTCTTGGCCGCAACCTGACCATGACCATCGCCATGATCATCACCACCGCCATTGCCGTAGGCCTCGTTGTCGCCGGCATCATGGTGACTAACCTGACCAAGGACACCAAGGAGATCTATCTCGACCGCGTCGAGGTCATGGTCCAGCTCAATGAGGACATTTCCGCCGGGGACCCGGATTGCGCAGCTCCCGCCTGTGCGGACCTCAAAAAGCAGCTCGACGCGGATGATTCCGTCGAGTCCGTGGAATACCGCAACCGTGCAGAATCCTATGAGCGGTTCAAGGAGCTTTTCCAAGACACCGATCCCGTCATGGTGGAACAAACCTCGCCCGACGCGCTGCCGGCAGCGTTCCACGTGCGCCTGAAGGATCCAGAAGACAACTCCGCCATCGATGCGATTAGGGATAACCCGGCGGTAGAGGATGTCGTCGACCAGCAGCAAGAAGTGCGCGATGCCGCAAGCAACCTGGATGCTATCCGCAATGCCACCTTTGTGCTGGCCATCGTGATGTCCGTGGCAGCCATCTTCTTGGTCGCCAACATGGTGCAGATCGCTGCGTTCCACCGCACCCGCGAAACGGAAATCATGCGCATGGTGGGCGCGAGCCGGTGGATGACGCAGGCGCCGTTCGTGGTGGAAGCAGTGCTGGCCTCGCTCATCGGCGTGGTGTTGGGCGGTGCCGGTATCTTCCTAGGCAAGTCCAAGGTGGTGGACCCATCCCTGCAAGGCCTGTATGAATCCCAGCTGCTCGCCCCCATGAAGTCCGGAGACCTCTGGATTGCCCTGCCGCTTGTGGGCCTGCTGACGCTGGTGGTCACCGCCGTCACGGCGCATATCACCCTGCGGTCCTATGTGCGCAAATAGCCCGTTTGCCGGGCCGGCTAAAAGGGCACTACACTGCCATAATTATGGCTAAGAAGGGCAAGAAGAATAAGAAGGCGGCCTCCGGCGAAGCAACGCTCGCTACTAACCGCCGGGCCCGGCATGACTACAAGATCCTCGAGGAATACGAGTGCGGCATCGTCCTGCTCGGCACCGAGATCAAATCCCTGCGGGAGGGAAAAATCTCGCTTAATGATGCTTTCGCCACCATCGACGATGGCGAGGTGTACCTGCGTAACCTGCACATTCCGGAATATTCCATGGGCTCGTGGACGAACCACAGCCCGCGGCGCACCCGCAAGCTTTTGCTGCACCGCCGCGAAATCGACAAGCTCTACGGGCAGGTGCGCAACGGCAATAAGACCTTGGTTCCGCTCAAGGTCTACCTTAAAAACGGATACGCCAAGCTCTCGCTGGCGTTGGCGCAAGGTAAACAAGACTACGATAAACGTGAGGATATTAAGCGCCGCGACCAAGACCGTGAAATCTCTCGCGAACTCGGCCGCCGCGTGAAGGGAATTAATGTTTAAGACTGCGAAAGTACATGACGTTGCCAAGGGCGAGGACACTATCCAGGGCACCGGAGTACTGGTAGACCGGATGTGGCCCCGGGGCGTTGCCAAGAGCGACTTGGCCTACGACGAGTGGTTCAAGGACGTCGCGCCGAGCCCTGAGCTGCGCAAGTGGTGGAACCACGACGAGGATAGCTTCGACGAGTTTGCCCGCCGCTACAAGGCTGAGCTCGATGACAACGATTCCGACGAGCTCACCCAACTGCTCGCGCTTTCCGACGCCACCCTCCTCTTCGCCGCCGCCAGCCGCGAGATCAACCACGCGGTCGTGCTCAAAGAGTGGCTAGAAGAGCACTTGAGGAAATAAAAGCGGGTGGGGTAGTGTTGAACGAACCGTAGGGAAGATGCACTATCCCGTTCCTACAGCATGGGGTTGATTTGGTTTCGACTTCGTGCACTGCGCCAGGGGAAGCGTGCCGGTGCAGGCTAACGACCACCGTATAAGCGTCGTAGCAACCAATAAACGCAGAGAAGAACTCTCAGCGTGACTACGCCCTCGCTGCCTAATTACAGCGACGCGTGTCTGTCAGCCTAGGTTTCGTTCCTGACCTAGATCCTGGCATCGACTAAGGAACTAGCCGGCTGGTCGGGTCATCAGGACCAGTCGGGACTCTTACTGGTGACTGGGCCCATCATCCGGACGTGTTCGCCCGATCCGGAGGGCCGAGCAGAGATTCTGTGCGAACTGCGCACGGAGAAGCCCTGGCAAGGTGACGAAGGACCCGGGTTCAATTCCCGGCAGCTCCACCGGTAGGCCCCCGAGAAATCGGGGGTCTTTTTCTCGTTTTATTCGCTTTCTCACAAGCCCTTTCATCACTCGGTGGGGTTAAGGCTATCCTAACACTTGAAATCTAAGGTATGCCTAAGTTAGGTTAGGCTGGTATTTGTTTCCCGTCCATAAGGAATTCATCGTGAAGAATATTCATCGCTCTCTTGTTTCTGCGGTTATCGCCGCTTCTTTGGCAGTGACTGCCTGCAGCCCTGCAGAAGACGGAGCAGTGGAGGAGGAAAAGGGGGCGTCGGCAAGCGCGCTCACGTTGCAGGACAATAACGGGGAACAGGAACTTCATCCTCCGTATGAGCGCGTAGCTGTAACTGATAACCGCGCCTTCGAGATTCTGTCTGATTGGGGTGTCAATATCGTGGCTGCTCCTCTCGACTTGGTGCCGGATACCCTCTCCAAAGACATCAATGAGGACAGCGTCGAGGCCAACCTAGGCTCCCACCGCGAACCAGATTTGGAAGCGCTGGTGGCTGCGGACCCAGATATTGTGGTTAACGGTCAGCGCTTCAGCCAGTATCAGGATGACCTGGAATCCCTTGTTGATGGAACCCCGGTGGTGGATTTCACTCCACGGGACGGCGAGGATATGGCGGAAGAGCTAATGCGCCAGACAGAGGCGATGGGCAAAATTTTTGGACACGAGGATGACGCCAAAGCTCTGGTTGATGACTTCAATGCTGCCTTGGAACGCGCCAAGAAGGCCTATGATCCAGACAAAAAGATCATGGCAGTAAATACCTCCGGCGGGGAGATTAACTACATTGCCCCAGGGAAGGGGCGCTTCTATGGGCCACTCTTCGAGCTGATTGGTATGACTCCGGCGCTCGAGGTAGACAATGCCAGCGATGACCACGAGGGTGACGATATTTCGGTGGAGGCAATCGCAGAATCCAACCCGGACTATATCCTCGTCATGGATCGCGATGGCGCCATAGCCAAGGAGGAAGAAGGATATACCCCAGGCCAAAAGCTGGTAGAAGATTCCTCCGCGCTGAAGAACGTGACCGCGGTCAAGGAAGGCCGCATCGTTACCGCTCCGCAGGATACCTACACCAACGAAAATATCATTACCTACACGGAAACGCTGAACGCGATGGCGGACGCCTTCGAAAAGAATTAGCCAGCGCGCACGCCAAGGCCGGAGGGGAGGAGCCCTCCGGCCTTTGTCTGCTAGAGGAGAAAAATGGAAACTACCACGCGCCCTGCGCTGTGGGATTGGAAGCTTGGCCTTGGAGCGCTGATTGTTTTTGCCCTGCTCGCTGCCTCCTTGCTATTGGGACAGTACGACGTTTTTGGCGCGGAGGACGGGGCCGCCATGTTTGGCATTACTCGGCTTCCGCGAACCATAGCGCTCGTTCTCGCTGGTGCCGCAATGGCCATGAGCGGGTTGGTCATGCAACTGTTAACCCAAAATCGATTTGTAGAACCTTCCACTACTGGAACCACTGAGTGGGCGGGGTTAGGTTTGCTCTTTGTCTTGTGGATCGCCCCGACCGCTTCGAGTCTGGTCAAAATGATGGGAGCCGTAGCGTTTTCTTTTATTGGCACCATTGTGTTCTTCCTATTCCTGCGGCGCGTGACCTTGCGATCTTCGCTCATCGTGCCCATCGTTGGCATCATGTTGGGAGCCGTGATTTCTGCAGTCTCCAGCTTCTTTGCTCTGCAGGCCGATATGCTGCAGCAGCTGGGGATTTGGTTTATGGGCTCTTTTACCTCCGTGTACAAGGGGCAATATGAAGTTCTCTGGCTGGTGCTAGTGGTCCTGGCCGCCGTATTTATGTATGCAGACCGGCTCACCGTTGTTGGCTTGGGTGAAGACATCGCCACCAACATAGGGCTCAACTACAACCGCATGCTTTTGCTGGGCACAAGCTTGATTGCCGTGGCCACCGGCGTCGTCACTGTCGTCGTTGGCTCTTTGCCATTCTTGGGGCTCATCGTGCCCAATGTGGTTTCGATGGTGCGTGGGGACGACCTGCGCTCTAACCTGCCGTGGGTATGCCTTTTAGGCATCGGCATCGTGACCGCTTGTGACTTAGTTGGACGCATAATTATCGCACCGTTTGAGATGCCAGTCTCGGTGATTCTCGGGGTACTCGGTGCGGTTGTCTTCATTGTGATGATCGTGAGGTCCACTCGTGCACGCTAAGCTCACGCGGAAAAAGTATTGGATAACTCTGGCCTGCGTATGGGGACTGGCCTTGGCCTTTGCCTTCGCCTGGTTGGCATATGACAACCCGATGCAGTTTGGAACGCGAAAATTCTGGCTCATTGCACAGCGTCGTGCTGATGCGCTCATTGCGATGGCAATTGTGGCGGTGTGCCAAGCGATGGCTACGGTGGCTTTTCACACTGTGACGAATAACCGGATTCTCACCCCATCCATCATGGGCTTTGAGTCACTGTATGTAGCGATCAATACTGCGACCATCTTCTTCCTTGGGGCAGCAGGGCTTAACGACGCCCGCACCCTTCCCACATTCCTATTCCAAATGGCGCTCATGGTGGGGCTGTCTTTGGTGCTGTATTCGTGGCTGCTCACCAATAACAAGCACAATATGCACGCAATGCTGCTGGTTGGCGTGGTCATCGGTGGCGGACTGGGATCCCTATCTACGTTTATGCAGCGAATCCTAACGCCTAGCGAGTTTGACGTGCTCACCGCGCGACTATTCGGCTCCATCAACAATGCGGAATCAGATTACTATCCCATCGTCATTCCCATCGTTGCGATCGTGGCAGCGCTTCTGTTGCTCAATGCGCGTACCTTGAACGCGATTTCCCTAGGAAGCGATGTCAGTACGAATTTGGGAGTAAACCACAAGGGCCATGCAATTTATACCTTGATCTTGGTGTCCCTCTTAATGGCCACGACAACAGCCTTGGTGGGACCAATGACCTTCCTAGGATTTTTGGTTGCCACGTTGGCCTATCAATTCACTGATACCTATGACCACCGCTTCATCTTCCCGATGGCCATTGGTTTGGCTTTCTTGCTGCTTACCGCCGCATATTTTCTAATGCGGCACGTGTTCGCCGCTCAAGGGGTGGTTTCCATCATTATTGAGCTCGTTGGCGGCTGCGCATTTCTCTTTATCATTCTGCGAAAGGGTCGACTGTGATTGAATTAAAGAACGTATCCAAACGCTACTCAGGGGAAGTGGCTATCGGGCCGCTCAATCTGCGGATCCCAAAAGGTGGAATCACCGCATTGATTGGCCCCAACGGTGCGGGCAAGTCCACCATGCTCACAATGATTGGTCGCCTGTTGGACATGGACGAGGGCAATATCGAGATCGCCGGAAAAGACGTCCACTCTACGAAATCCGGGCACCTGGCCAAAGTCGTGTCCATTCTGCGGCAAGAAAACCACTTCGTAACCAAATTGACGGTGCGGCAATTGATTGGCTTTGGCCGCTTTCCCTACACCAAAGGCCGAATTACGCCGTATGACGAAGAAATAATCTCCAAATACATAAACTTTTTCCGACTGGAAGAATTGCAGCACCGGTATCTTGATGAGCTTTCAGGAGGTCAACGCCAGCGCGCTTATGTAGCTATGGTCCTGTGCCAAGAGACGGAATATGTCCTATTAGACGAGCCGCTCAATAATCTCGACATAGCTCATTCTGTAGAGATGATGCGATATCTAAAAGACGCTGCCCAGTCACTAGGACGGACCATAGTGGTGGTGCTGCATGACATTAACTTTGCAGCTCGGTATGCCGACTACATCTGTGCGTGTAAAGAAGGCCGCATCGTTGAATTTGGCTCAACAGAAGAAATTATTCGAGATGAGATCCTTACTTCTATCTTTGATACCCAAGTTCAAGTAATCGAAGGGCCAGAAGGAAAGATAGCCTGTTACCACTAGAAAACCTAGGTTGTCCTGCAGGTTTGTGTTGTTTGGTTGTGGTGGACTACATTAATCCAAGTCGCCGCGAGGTAGCCGGTTGGTTACTTTTAAGCGAATTTTGTGCGGACTTGGTTCGATGATTTGACTTGGTTCATTTGGTTGGGTAAGTTTGTACGAGCCGCC
>NZ_JASPII010000021.1:0-25843 GCF_030229635.1 Corynebacterium marquesiae | reverse complement strand
ATTTTGGGACCAGCACCCGCCGCAAGCAATAATAGAAATCAAGGCAAATGCCTAGGAACAAAACCCGGGGCACTTCATTTTTCGAGTTGCCGCCATCACCGGTATTGCAGCCACCACAGATCCAGCTGCATAAACGGTTAGAAACTGTCCTACTTTTCCCGTTGTCGTTCCAAAGGACTCACCCATATCAACCAAAACCCCCGTAGGAATGGTCTCGGTCATTATGGCCAAGAAAGCGGCAAACGCTAACCCTGCCAATTGTAGGACTGGCATATCTGCTTTCGAATTCCGATTTGACATGTTTGGCAATAATCAATCCTCTAAGGCACTCGCAGTCCGCCCCCCTTCATCCAGAGTGCAAGCAGCGTAGATTCTGGATCCCTATCCTCCTCTATGCGCTCTCCAATCTTGTGCATCCACAAAATACGTATCGAATTCATCTTCTCGACGGGCAAGCTCATCTTCAGGAACCTTGCCACTCACTATCCCGCCCAAGATACGGAAATACTCAAACCTCTCCACACCGGGTGCGATAGTTACCAGTACATCCGCGTCGCTACCCTTAGCGGCTCCAAAAGCATGAGGAACTCCCGGAAGAACCAATGCGCAATCACCCGCGCCTAGCTGGTAAATTTGGCCATCCTCCCAAAACTCCAGCTCCCCTTTAGTGACGTAGAAGAACTCACACGAAATCCTATGAAAATGTGGGACGGCTCCCTCGCCCCCATCAAAAAGTTGAATGTTTTGTACACTTACATTTCCTTTTGCATCCGAGGCATCCACCAGCAATCTTGCCTTCGGAAGGCGAGAGGAGGAAGCATCTGCCACTATTTCGGGTTCAGAAATTAACATCTCAAATCTCCATAGATTGTTCGCTGACAAACTATATAGTTCGCTACCGAACTTCTTTTGTCAGGCGCTACACTAAGTTTCAGCAACCCGAAAGGAACAAAATGGACCCCATCTCCACAGCCATGAACAAATGGGCGAGGATAAATCCCCACGTCGATGTGGATGCAATGGAAACAACTCTTCGCCTCACCCATCTGTTAAGAGCAATCAAAAACGAAGTGACGACCATCCATGAACAAGCTGAATTAGCTCCAGGCGACTTCGATGTTCTAGCAACGATCCTCCGCCAGGAAAACATCACCCCGGGACAACTTGCACACGACCTACTTCTGTCAAAGGCCGGAATTACCGGAAGACTTAACAAGCTCAAGAAGCAAGGACTCATTGATGAAGAAATAAATCTCAGCGATAAGCGAGGAAAAACTCTGACACTAACGCCAGAAGGACGCGACCGAATAATGTCCATCGTTGAAGCCCATGCCACAGCTGAGCGAAAAGCACTCAACCACCTGTCCAGTACACAACAGGATGAACTGCTCGAATTGCTACGATCTTGGAGCAAAGAAAGTTCGGTCTAAACGAAACGATGTGTTGGCGAGGTTAGATGGTTAGCCATTCTGGCGCGTTGCTATTAGGATGATTTCACTTATCTGGAGGGATAACCCAGTCTGGGTCCTTAAATACCCCGGTGGAGTGCCGGTGTGTTAGCTGCCTAGGTTCACCATGAGAGGATGAATAGGAATCCTCCTCGATGCCCCATCTAAAGCGGGTGTGCACCAAACACGGAATGACAAGTGCTGGTCGCCAATGATGGCGATGCCGTGATGCCGCACGGAAGGCCGTTGCCTACTGGATTGAAGTCGTCTACAACCGTCGGCGCCGGCACTGAAGCACTCGGGATGGCCAGCCCCGTCGACTTCGAGAACCGAATTGGTCTAACCACAAACAGAAAAGAAATAGCTGCCTCACCACTAGGTAGCTCCACTACGTGTCCACAAATTGCGGGCAACCCCAGACTCTCGAGGGCTCTTAGTTTGTTAGCGCACTTCTTTCCGTTTCAGCAGAGGTGTTACGACGGTATCCCGATGCCCATCAATGGTCTCTATGATCCAGGACTTGTGGTCCCACTATGTCGTTTCGCAAGTTCATTAGCCAGATCAGCAGTGAGTTTTACCGCTTCTGGGGGATCAGTGATCCAGATATGGTCCCCAAACTGAAGCAATTGCCTTACCCCCTGAATATCCGCATATCCCACCACGATACGGACAAAGTCTTCGTCCACGGGTTCATGGTGGATAAGCCGTGATCCCAAAATGCGAGATGCCATATCAAGCCTATTCGCTCGAAGAAGTGCGGTGATACGAACAGGCATGTCTTCTTCCAATTTTGCAACGAGCTGCGCCCACACCCTTGCCAAACTTTGCCCTTGACGAAGCTGAGCAGCTTGACCTAAAACGCGAAAGGTTTCCAAGCGCGAGACTGCCAACATCCTTGGTTCCCCATCGACATCGACGACCAAGTACCAACGTCTACCCTTGTGCACAAGCCCATAAGGATCAGCCACAGCACGTTGCAGCTTCTTGTCCCCACTTCGGCGATACAACACCTCAATTCGAGCTTCATTCCGTACAGCCTCCAGCAGACCTTCTAAGTCGCTTTGGGTTTCATTGCTAAACCAGCCACTGGAATCAAATAGAACCTTCTCTTCCAAATTATGAGTATCGGATGCTCTAGAGAATGAGACTGCGTTCAACTTCTCCTGCAACAAGGCGATGTCCTGGCCAAACCCCAAGTGCGCGAGTGAATCCGCCCCAACACCAAGAATCCTCAACAGCTGAATCTCAATCGGATCCAATCGAGAAGCATTCAACCGAGAACGCCTATCAAGCACAATCCCACCATGCATACCTTGCTCCGTATAAACAGGTATCCCCGCGGCCGAGAGCGCATCAACGTCACGCAGTATTGTGCGCTGCGAAACTTCAAAATGTGAAGCCAACTCCGCAGACGTAACACGGCCTCGTGTTTGCAACAACAAGAGCATAGACAACAGTCGCGCCGATCTCATGCCGCAATTATCACTGGAACCACAATATTTTTCGGAATATGACACTCCTTGTCAGGTTTGTTTGGTCCAATGCGCTTTGGCCACGTAAACAACACCACTCACCGAGAGGAGAATGGCAATGCCAACCCCCAATCTTTTCCTGACTTATGTCTCTGATGTCGAGACCTCGACTGCCTTCTACAGCGATTTATTCGACATGCAGCCATCGTTCATCAGTCCTCGATATGTAGCATTCGAAATTTCACAGGATGTCCTGTTTGCTGTATGGACCGGCCATAACACCCACATGGAGAAACAAGCACCGCGAACAAGCGAAATAGGTTTGATGTTGGATGGACCGGCAACCCGCATTGATGAGACATACCGTCTATGGAAATCAAAAGGAGTCCAAATTGTGCAGCCACCCTACGATGACGTCTTCGGCCGCACCTTCGTAGTTGCCGACCCTGATGGAAACCTTATCCGCGTCAGCCCAGTCGATTAATTCTTAAATCGGGATTCAACAGCTAGGAAATCCTCCAACACCCCAAGGAAAACATCTCAGTTGGAGGATTCCAAGTGCCCCAAAGTGGGAGCTAAAGCCGGGAAAGAATTAAGTACACCGGCTTTCCCGTACAACAAATCCCTAAAAACTGACTGGCTTATGGGCCCCAGCTGAGATACCGCAAACGTAAAGCCCCAGCCCCCCAAACGAACTACTAAATCACCCGATAAAATAATTAGCCGCTCAACCTTGCCATCCAAGCCCAGCAAAGTCGTCCGACTTCGAACCGACTGCCTACACAGTATGCCTAAGACCCAATGCCAGGGCGTCAGATCAAGATAACAAGCAAGATGACTTGTTGACACCATCGAAAACAAGAGTTTAACAGCCGAGAGCGGGAGTTAGGATGTAAATCCCCACACTTGCAATCCTCGACCGCTAAAGTTCAGAAATACAAAGAAACCGGAGGTCACGAACCCTTTCGAGTTTGTTACCTCCGGTGTCGCAGTTTGTACAACTGCTCATGGTGCCCGGGGCGGGACTTGAACCCGCACGTCCTTATCGAACACTGGCACCTGAAGCCAGCGCGTCTGCCAATTCCGCCACCCGGGCAGGGTGTGGATGTCTTAGCGACTTGATAAAGATACCACGAATGCTGCTCAGAACTACAAATCTGCAGGAAAAATAAACTATTTCGGGCAAAGAGAAGGGAAATTTCTGGGAACTTTCGCGTCGCCATCTACGTTTCGAGGTAGTGAACAAACTATACTGATCGCTACTGATCGCTGCATGGTGGAAAGGAGAATGGCTCGTGGCGTTTTTAGAAAAGCTGGCGAAGCTGGACTCCGCCATGCAACGCGGCCTTGATAATGGCATGGCCCTTGTCTTCGGCGGCAAGGTCGTTCCCGCGGAAATTGATGAGCTTTTGAAGCAAGAAGCTCAGGACAATCTCGCGCGCGGCGACGATGACAACCTTTATAGTCCGAACGTAATGACTGTGGGTGTCTCCTCCAAGGATTTGGAGAACTTGTCGCAGGATCGCAATTTGCCGGCCGATTGTGCAGACCAGTTGTCGCGCTTCATTCGCAATAGCGGATGGTCCCTCGCGGGCCCCGTGATCGTGCGAGTGGCAGAAGAATCTGGTTTGCGCACGGGTCAGCTTCGCGTGTCCTCGTTTATTGATCACGAGCCCACGGAAGAGACCGGATTTGAGGCTATTTTCCACGACTTTGATGGTCAGGAGGACCAGATGACCGAGCAGCACGAGAATACGGCTGATGACGCAGTAACTACCGCTTTCATTGCTCCAGATAGTCAACCCGCCCCGCAGCCGCAGGGCCCAGCAGTCAACCTGATGCTGCAGGACGGCTCGTCCCGCGTGTACCACGTCCAGGAAGGCTCCAATATTATCGGCCGCAGCAATGACGCGGACCTGCGCCTGCCGGATACAGGTGTTTCCCGCCAGCACGCGGAGATCACCTGGAACGGCCAAGACGCGGTGCTGGTGGATTTGCAGTCCACCAATGGCACCACGGTGAATGAAACGCCGATTGATAATTGGTTGCTTGCCGATGGCGATGTGATCACCATGGGCCATTCCCACATCGAGGTCCGCATTACGGGCCTTGATTCGCACAGCTACTAAGTTCAGTTAAGGAAGGGAGGTCGCCATGGATGCAGTCATCATGCTGGCGCTTCGCATCGGCTTGTTGGCTCTGCTCTGGATTTTTATCCTGGTGGCCTTGAACGCCATGCGCCGCGATACTAATAAATCTGCCGGTGCTATCCGCCAGCAGTCGAAGAAGGTTGGCGCACCGCGGCGTCGGGAAGCGATTAAGCAGCTGTCCATCGTGGAGGGTCCCCTGCAGGGCTCCCATATGGAGTTGGGCACGTTGGAGGATTGCACGCTGGGCCGCGCCTCGGACTGCGATTTTGTCACGGGCGACGATTATTCTTCTGGCCACCATGCCCGGCTATTCCGCCGCGGCAGCGAATGGGTTGTGGAGGATTTGGAATCTCGCAATGGCACCTTTGTCAATGGCGTGCGCATCGACCAACCCGAGGTAGTCGGCGCGGACTCCGAAATTAAGCTGGGGCGCACTACCGTGAGGTTGAACGCATGACACTGAAGCTGAACTTCTTTGCTAAGTCCGATCGCGGCCTCATTCGCGATAACAACGAGGACTCAGGTTACGCCGGTCCTCACCTTTTGATTTTGGCCGATGGCATGGGTGGCCACGCGGCGGGCGAGGTTGCCTCCGAGCTGATGGTCAACCACCTAGAAATCTTGGATCAAGATCCGGGCCAGGAAGACACTGCGGCGCTACTAGAAGCGGCCGCCGAGCAGGCCAATGAGGCCATCAGTGACCACGTCAAAGCCCATCCAGAGACCGAAGGCATGGGCACCACGCTGTCCACCATGCTCTTTAACGGCACGGATTTCGGCGTCTGCCACGTGGGTGATTCCCGCGGCTACCTGCTGCGCGACGGCAAGCTCGAGCAGATCACCAAGGATGATACCTACGTGCAATCCTTGGTGGATAAGGGCGAACTGGACCCAGGCGATGTCTCGTCGCACCCGCAAAAGTCCCTCATTCTAAAGGCCTATACGGGCCGCCCGGTCGAGGCAACGCTATTTACCCTCGACGCCAAGCCCGGCGACCGTATCCTGTTGTGCTCCGATGGGCTTTCGGATCCGGTAACAGCCTCCACTATTGAAACCGCACTGGGGCAGGGCAGCATTGAGCAGGCCGGCTCCAACCTAGTGGACCTGGCCATCCGCTCCGGAGGTCCGGATAATGTCACCGTGGTTATCGGTGAAGTAACCGAGGAAAGCCCCCAGGAGCACGAACCATTCCGCGTAGGCGCCCTCGCGGGTCCTACGGAAGAACCAACCCATCCGGATTCTTCTGCTTCCCGGGCGGCACAGCTCTCCCGCAAGCCGCAAGTAATTCCACCGGCCGTCATGGCCGATGGTGAGGAGGAGCGCCCCGAGCCAGCTGATGACGAAGCGGAGGACGAAACTTCTGGCCGAAAGATCGGCTGGAAGGTTCTCCTTGCTTTGCTCATCGTCCTCGCGCTGGTCATCGGTTTCGGTCTGTGGGCGAAGAACTTCTTGTCCAATAACTACTACGTGTCCACCAACGAGGCGCAGGAAATCACTATCCAACAGGGTGCTGACTACTCCGTCTTTGGCAAGGAACTACACTCCACGCACCAAAACGTGTGCATTAATGACAGCAACTCGCTGCTCTTTTCCAGCCAGCCGTGCGAGGGCGACTTCACGCCGCTGAAGGTCACGGACCTGCCGGAATCTGAACGCAGCGCCGTCGACCATCTCTCCACTGGTGATCTAGGTGAGGTGCAGCAACAGATCAATGATTTGGGCGATAAGGCGCTCAAGCCATGTATCACTGCACCGAGCCAAAAAGATAAAAAGGATGCCAAGAAAAACAAGCCTGGCGTTACCTGCCGGGAGGTGTAGGTTGTGAAAAAGTTTTTTAGCCGAGGCACCGAACTCGGCCTGCTCATCCTATCCGCCATTGTCTTCGCTATTACTCTGGTCAGCCTGGAGCTATCCCAAGACAATGCGCTGACGATGGACCTGGTTTATCTCATCGGCGGATTCATCGGCGTCTTCACCGTTGCCCACTTGGTGATGTGTTTCTTAGCGCCGCATGCCGATCAAATCATGCTGCCGATTGTGGCGATCCTCAACGGCATGGGGCTCATCATGTTGGCCCGCCTGGATCTGGTCAATGAAAGCGGGCTCGCGGTGCGTCAGGTCATGTGGACCATCGTCGGACTTGTACTCTTTGTGCTGGTCTTAGCTATTTTGAAGGATCACAGGTCGCTGACGCGCTACTCCTATATCTTGGGCGCCGCCGGCCTCGTCCTGCTGGCCCTGCCACTGGTGTGGCCGCAGCCTGACGGCGTAGAGGCACGCATCTGGCTCAACCTGGGCCCCTTCTCCATCCAGCCGGGTGAGTTCTCCAAGATCCTGCTGATCTTGTTCTTCGCCATGCTGCTGACGCAGAAGCGCTCCCTGTTTACCGTGGCGGGATACCGCGTACTGGGAATCTCCCTGCCGCGCCTTCGCGACCTCGCACCCATCTTGATCGTGTGGGCCATCGCGATCGTCATCATGGGTATCTCCAATGACTTCGGCCCGGCACTGCTGCTGTTTAGCACCGTCCTCGGCATGCTATTCATGGCCACCGGTCGGGTGAGCTGGCTACTTATCGGCGTCGTTCTCGTCGGCGTCGGAGGTTTTGGCATTTACCAGATTTCCTCCAAGATCCAGCAGCGTTTTTCTAACTTCCTAGACCCGCTGGGCAATTATGATGGCACGGGCTTCCAGCTTTCCCAGTCGCTATTCGGCATGTCTTCTGGCGGAATCTCTGGCAGCGGCTTGGGCGAGGGGCATCCAGAACTAGTTCCGGTGGCCCACTCGGACTTCATCCTTGCCGCAATCGGTGAGGAGTTCGGCCTCATTGGCCTAGCCGCCGTACTGGTGCTCTTCGCCATGCTGGTCACCCGCGGTTTCGGTACCGCTCTGCGCACCCGCGATACCTACGGCAAGCTGGTAGCATCTGGTCTTTCTCTTACCTTGGCCGTGCAGGTCTTCGTGGTCACAGGCGGCATCTCTGCACTGCTGCCGATGACCGGCCTGACCACGCCATTCATGTCTGCCGGTGGTTCCTCTCTCATGGCTAACTACGTGTTGTTGGCGATTCTGCTGCGGATCTCTAACGCGGCTCGTCGCCCCATGCAGGAGACCTCGGGCAATGCTCCGAGCGATACCTCCATGTTCCCGTCGGTCCAGGAGGCTCACCGATGAATAGATCCATCCGTCTAGTGTCGCTGTTCGCCATCATTTTGACGGCCATCTTGCTGGTCAACTTGACGGTGATTCAGGCTTTTTCTGAAGATAAATATGCCCATAATCCGCGGAATATGCGCGGCTTCATGGAAATGCAGACCACCCCGCGCGGCCAAATCTTTGCGGGTAATACCGTATTGGCACAGTCGACGCAGAACCCAGACGAGACCTACTCGCGCTCCTACCCCATTGATTCACCGGCCTTTGGCAACATAACCGGCTACTTGTCGAGCCAATTTGGTGCCTCGGAACTAGAGTCCTCCCAAAATGACATCCTCAATGGCACCGATGACTCCCTGATGAAGCAGAATTGGCTCGATGCACTGGCCGATAAGCCGAAGCAGGGCGCCAACGTAGAGGTCACCATCGATCCTGCGCTCCAGCAGGCGGCTTACGATCAGCTCGTGGGTCCTGGCTACGAAGGCTCGGCGGTTGCCATTCAGCCCTCCACCGGCAAGATTCTAGCTATGGCCTCCAACCCCGGCTACAACCCCAATGATCTAATGGGTGATTCTGCCGAGGAGACCTGGGCCAACCTGCAGGAGCAGGAGGGGCAGCCGCTGGTCAACCACGCCGGTGCAGAGACCTTGCCTCCTGGCTCCATTTTCAAGATCATCACCACCGCGGCGGGCCTTAACAATGGCTTTGATCCTTCCTCCACCCTGACCGGTTCCAATGTCATTACCTTGCCGGATACGGTGACGGAGCTGACTAACTACGACAACCAAAAGTGCAATGGTCAGGATGCGGTGACCCTGCAGACCGCCTTTGCGCTGTCGTGCAATACCGCCTTTGTAGAAATGTCGGAGCAGCTCGGCGCTGATGAGCTGCGCAAGTACGCCAAGGCCTTTGGCGTGGGCGAGAATTACGACCTCGGCGTGTCTACCTCCGCCGGCACCTTGGGTGATTTGCCGGATGGGTCGGCCACGGCGCAGTCCGCCATTGGCCAGCGCGACGTCACCATGACCGCGCTGCAGGCAGCCGTCATGGCGGGCACCGTCGCCAATAAGGGCACCCGCATGCAGCCCTACCTGGTCAGTCGCATTACCGACGCCCAGATGAAGGACGTCCGCACCACCAAGCCGAAGAAGGCGGACCAGGCGGTTAATGAGGAAACTGCGGCGACGCTTACTGACTTGATGTATGCCTCCGAGCGTTCGTCCTGGGGCTATGACGGTAACGGCTTTGCCTCCAAGACCGGCACCGCCGAGCACGGCGAGGGGCTGGCCCCGCATGTGTGGTACGTTGCCTTCGATCCGGAACGCGATATCGCGGTAGGCGTCGTGGTGAAAAATGGTGGTAACTTGGGTGAGTCCGCGACGGGCGGCAAGGTTTCCGGCCCAATTGGCCGCGCTATCCTGCGCGCATACCAGGGGGAGCAGTAATGAATAGCGCCGAGAATAAGGAACATCTCCAGGCACTGATTGGCAGCGATTACGAGCTGCAGTGGATCATCGGTCACGGCGGAATGTCCACCGTGTGGTTGGCCGATGATACCCGCAATGATCGTGAGGTAGCGCTCAAGGTTCTGCGCCCGGAATTTTCCGATAACCAGGAGTTCCTCTCGCGCTTTCGCAACGAGGCAAAATCGGCCGAATCCATTCAGTCCGAGAACGTGGTGGCCACTTATGACTACCGCGAGCTAGAGGATAACGGCCGCAAGTTCTGCTTCATGGCCTTGGAGTATGTGCGCGGTGAATCCCTCGCAGACCTTTTGGCGCGCGAAAATACGCTGCAAGAAGAGCTCGCTCTCGACGTCCTCGAGCAGGCGGCGCATGGCCTCTCCATCATTCACCGCATGGAGCTGGTCCACCGCGATATTAAGCCCGGCAACCTCCTCATTACGCAAAATGGCCAGGTCAAGATCACGGACTTTGGCATCGCCAAGGCGGCCGCGGCCGTGCCGCTGACCCGCACCGGCATGGTGGTGGGTACCGCGCAATATGTATCGCCCGAGCAAGCACAGGGCAAGGACGTCACGCCGGCTTCCGACGTCTATTCGCTCGGCGTCGTCGGCTATGAAATGCTGGCAGGCAAGCGTCCCTTTACCGGAGATTCCTCCGTGTCCATCGCTTTGGCGCACATCAACCAGGAGCCAGAGCCACTATCGACGAATATCAGCGCTCCGGCTCGCGAACTCATCCGCATTGCGTTGCGCAAGGACCCGGGGACCCGCTACGCCGATGGCAATGAGTTCACTCTGGCCATCTCCGCAGTTCGCTTGGGCAAGCGCCCGCCGCAGCCTAAGTCCGCCCCACTAACGCAACGCGCACCTGAGCCCTCTCCGTCCGCATCGACGGAGATGTTGGGCAACGTTGCCCAGCCCACCACGATCCACCCGGCTGCGGGCACCGCTCCGCAAAAAGAGTCCAAGGGCGGATCCTCCTTCCTGAAGGGCCTGGGTATCACCCTGCTCCTCGCAGCCGTAGCCGGTGGTGGTTACGCCGCCTACCACAACTTGAGCGATAACCAGGGAGAAAGCGAGCCCTCCAGCACTCCGGAGACCTCGGTAGTTACGGAGTACCGCGATCCCACCACCACCCCGCAGGACACCCCGGACGAAGATACGGAAGAGGCCCCTGCACCGGTGACGGTGACAGAGACCGAGCCGCAGGAATCCGATCAGGAAGAGGCCCCGCGCACGACTCACCGCGAGACACCCACGCGCCATTCGCCTACCCGCCAGGAACAGCCCCCGGCCGTGCCGACGCAACAGAATCCGCAGGATACGCACGTTGAAACTACACCTGAGCTGGATACTCCAGTAAACTCGCAGGCTAATGAGCTCCCCGGAGACTTGGCCGATCTACTTACACAGGAGGGTGACTAAGCGATGGTCAATGACCGCTATCGGAGAGGCGAGATCATCGGCACCGGCGGCATGTCTGAGGTCTATGCTGCCGAAGACACCATCCTAGGCCGCCAAGTAGCGGTAAAGATGCTCCGCCCAGAAATGGCGCGCGACGTCAACTTCCGCGAGCGTTTTTACCGCGAGGCCCAGAACTCGGGCAAGCTGAATCACCCCAATATCGTGGCGGTTTATGACACCGGCGAAACCGAGCTGGATGGCATGACCATCCCATATATCGTCATGGAGCGGGTCAATGGCCGCACCCTGCGCGATATCATTCGCGAGGACGGAGCTCTGTCCGCCCAGGAAGCGGCGGATATCCTCAAACCGGTAGCGGATGCACTACAAGCCTCGCACGAGGCCGGGATTATTCACCGCGATATCAAGCCAGCAAATATTATGCTCACCAACACCGGACAGGTGAAGGTGATGGACTTCGGCATCGCCCGTGCACTGGATGACTCCACCTCGGCGATGACGCAAACCTCCGCCGTTATCGGCACCGCCCAGTACCTTTCCCCGGAGCAGGCCCGCGGTAAGAACGCGGATGCCCGCTCCGATGTCTATGCGCTGGGCTGTGTGCTCTACGAGGCGCTTACTGGCCATACTCCTTTTGAGGGCGAAACCCCCTTTGCGGTTGCGTATCAGCATGTGCAGGAAGAGCCGACCCCGCCGTCGGAGCTCATCGCGGATCCCTCGCTGACTCCTACCCAACGCGTCAATATCGATGCGGTAGTACTTACCGCTATGGCCAAGCACCCGGCGGATCGCTATCAGTCCGCTTGGGAGATGGCCGGCGATTTGGAGCGCCTGCGCAATGGGCAGGTCACCGCTGCAGCGCGCATGCACGTCAACGAGGAAGAAGACGAGCAGCCTACCGAAATGGTCGGCGCCGCCGCACCAGCTGCGGCCGCGCACCGCGCGCCAATCCAGTCCACCCGCCCCACCGAGGACGATGAGAATAAGGGTGGCGGCTGGATGAAGTGGCTGGCAGCGTTCCTGGCCGCCCTCTTGGTGGCCATCGTGGGCTACTTCGCCTGGGATTTCTTCTCCAACGATAAAGACTCTGAAGATAAGCCACGCCAGACCCAATCGGCGCGCGAGGAAAAAATCACCGTGCCAGAGGTGGAAAACCGCCCGCGCAACGAGGTGGTCAAGGAACTAGAAGACATGGGTCTGCAGGTCACCGTCAATGAGGAGGCCAACCCGGATATTCCACGCAATAATGCCATCCGCATTAATCCGGCCCCAGGCTCCGAGCTGCAGAAGAACGCCTCGGTCACGCTGACTGTGTCCTCTGGCAAGGAGATTACGGACGTTCCGGATATCACCGGCATGACCTTGGATGAGGCCGCTCAGGCCCTCGAAGGGGCGGGCTTGACGCTCAACTCCGATGTCTCGGAGGAAAACGACGACTCCCCAGCCGGCCAGATCATCAAGCAGGACCCGGCCGGCGGCACGCAGCTGTCCAAGGGATCGAAGGTGCGGGTGACGGTATCTAAGGGCGTCGAGAAGAAGCGCGTTCCCGATGTTGCCGGCATGGATGTCGATGATGCCCAGAGCCGCTTAGAGTCGAATGACTTTGATGTAGACGTGCGCGAGGTAGACTCCTTGGAGCCGAAGGGCACGGTGCTTAGCGTCTCCAATCAGGGCGCAGAGCTGGAAAAGGGCAAGCCGGTTACCGTTGAGGTATCCAATGGAATGCTCTTTAAGGCCCCTGACCTGGTACGCAAGAATCAAGGCCAGGCTGAGGCTGCGCTGCGGGAGGCTGGCTGGACCGGGCAGTTCATCGTGGGCGAGCCGGCACCTACCGGTGCCTTGGTGGATGCCAATAAGATTGGCTGGGCGTCTGTGAACCCGGGCGATACCATGCGCAAGGATCAAAATATTGATATCCGCCTGTGGAACTTCGACCCCGCTGCACTTCTGCCGCAGCCATAACTGCTGGTATCCTAAGGCCTCAGTAAGAACTTAGATAAGAACTTAAATCTAGAAAAGGTATCTTATGCCGAAGTCAAAGATTTCCCAGAGCTCCTCCGTCCCTACCTCGAGCTCTACTACCAACCGCACGCCCGTCAAGATCAATTCTGAGGGCACCCCGAAGTGGTACGTCGCCATCATGCTGGGCCTGATGGTCATCGGCCTGCTGTGGCTTGTGGTCAATTACCTCGCTGGCCAGGACATCCCGTTCATGGCAGACCTCGGCGCTTGGAATTACGGCATTGGCTTCGGGCTCGCCATCATTGGCCTGTTGATGACCATGGGTTGGCGCTAAGCTAGAGCTCCCAGCCTGTTCCCTCGCCCCTACTTCCTGTAGGTGGCGAGGATTTTTCATATCTAGGAGCTAAATGTCTCGCCATATTCTTGCTGCTGGCTTCATCATTGCGGTTGCCTACGCGGCCGTGCATATCGCGTTTGCCGACGCCACCCTCCTCACCGGCGCCGCTCCCCTCCGCCTTTCCGTGCGCAACTACCTAGGCAACGTCTTGGGCTCGGGCATGGTGTGGGGAATCTTTAGCTACCTCATGGGTAAGGATTTTCCGGGCCGGTGGCTCAAAGCACTCCTGGCCGGCACGGGAATCATCGTTATCATGCTGGTCGTGCACTACGCCTTGCTCGTGGTCTTCGGTGTATATAACTGGCGCGAGGCATTCGAGTACAACGCCCAGTGGTTTATCCTGGCGCTCATCTCTGGACCGGTATTGGGGCTGGCCGGCGCGGCCGCAGCCCGGTTCCGCTGGTTCGACTATCTCGCTGTCCTTGGCTTCCTCCTCGAGCCCGTGATTGCCGGGTTCATCCCAGGCAGTGCCTACCTCCCCCGCACCACGACCATTCCTGGGTACTTCGCCGCCGCGACTCTCTGGCTCATCGGTGCGGGCTTCTTTATTTGGCAGCGTCGTTCCACGCGCTAAGCGCTTCTTCGGCTGCCCACCACCCCGGCATACCGTGCACGCCAGCGCCGGGAGCGACGGAGCTAGAGGCCACAAATACCCCCGGGGCGAGGCGGTGCGGATGGACCGACAAACGTGGACGCAGGAGGGTTTGCAGCCCAGTCATGGCACCGCCGGCAATATCACCGCCCACCAAATTGGGATTCCATCGCTCCAGATCGGCCGGGCTCGTAGCGTGGGTGGCCAGGATGGTATCGCGAAATCCGGGGGCAAAGCGCTCGATCTGGGCGACAATCAGCTCGGTGACCTCACCCGGATAGCGCTCCGCATAGCCGCGCGGGACATGCGCATAGGTCCACAGCGTTTGCCCTCGGGAGGGGTCGGCAACAAATTGCTGACATGCTAATACCAAGGGTCGCTTAGGCATACGCCGCTTGCCGACGTCCCCCTCAGCCCCACATATCTCCTCCAAGGTGCCACCCACATGCACGGTGCCGGCCTGACCCACGCGCGGATCGGCCCACGGGACGGGTTCGCTGAGATGGAAGTCCACTTTGAAGACGGCGCTGCCATAGCGCCAGCGCGCCAGGCTCCGCCGAGTGCCGCCCCGCAGTTCCAGACCGCCCAGCCGCATTATCTGGCGCGGGGTCAGGTTCAGGATGATCGCTTCGGCCGGAGGCAGCTCCCGCAGATCGGTGACCTCGCATCCGGTGTGGAGGCGGGCGTGGTGGGAGCGTAGGAGGTTAAGGAGGGCGTCGATAAGAGCACCGGTGCCACCCTCCACCACGGGCCAGCCGCGGGTCATGCCTAGCCCGCCAAAGAGCAGGCCGAATGCCGAGGTCAAAGGCGTGGTGGGCGAGGTAATCGCATGGACCGCGCTGCCTGCAAAGAGCGCGCGAGCCTGGGGTGTGCGAAAGGCCGCCCGCGCGAGACTACTGGCAGGCAGGGCTCCGGCCGCGCCAAATTGCGCCAAGCGCACGGGTCTTTCGGGCCAACGCACCAACGGGGTAAGCGCATTGTCCACATGCTCATCGATGTGGCGGACGATGTGCCCGTGCAACCGCCTCCACGCCTGGGCATCGGCTCCCAAATCCACCGCCGTGTCCGCCAAAGAACCGTACAAGATCCCGGCCGGCGCGCCTTCTAACGGATGGGCCATGGGATAAGGAGCATTGCGCCACCGCAGACCGTGGGCTTCCAGGTCGAGGGCGCGAAAGGCCGGGCTCGCTACACCAAAGGGGTGCCCAGCCGCGCCGAGATCCACAATCGTGCCCGGGAAAATCTCCGCGGAGGATGCTGCCGCACCACCGGCCCGGCCGGCGCGCTCGTAGATATCCACACTCCATCCGGCCATAGCCAAGCGCGCCGCGGCCGTGAGTCCATTCGGGCCTGCGCCGACGATCACAGCGCGAGGTTGATAATCCACAATGCTCCTTATGCAGGTCAATAGCCGAATTTATCAGGCTTGTTAACACAATGGGTAGAAAGTTATCCACAGGCTGTGGAGAAAACCTGTGAAATGTGAATTTCACACAATTATTAACACCCTGTGGATAACTGTTTTCACGGGCTTCCACAAGCTGATTTTCACACTTTCACACGGCCTAGACCAGCGTGATCAGGGAAAACTCCGGAAAGACGTTCGGTAAATTACAAAAATGTAGTTATCCACATTGTGGATAACCATTGTGGAATTCTTTCGCACACGCTTTCCGGTGATCAAATTCCACAGTTATCCCCAAACCCCAGCTTGGTGGGCTAAGAGTACGAGGATTACCGCGGCCACCGCAGCAACGCCGCCCCAGCGGAGGGTGGGGCTTTTTCGATAGAGGAAAAGGCTCAACACGATGCCTGTGCACAACCCACCCAAGTGCCCCCACAGGGATACACCATCGGCTAGAAAGGTATAGGCCACATTCGCCAGAACGAGGGCGATGGGCGCGCGGAGATCGAGCCCGCGCTGGCGGTAAGCACCCACCAGCATGGCCATGAGCGCGAAGAGCGCACCGGAAGCGCCGACGGTGGGGGTATTGAAGTCGAATTTCAAGATCATGGCGGACGCGCCGAGGCAAGAAATGAGGTAGGCGGCGAGGTACAGCGCAGTGCCAAGCGCCCGCTCCACTTCCCTGCCTATGAGCAAGAGCATGACCATATTCACCGCCAAGTGGCCCGCGTCTAGGTGCATAAACTCCGAAGACAGCGCAGCCTGAGGGCGGAAGGGATAATCCGGTCCCCACAGGCCCCAATCCGCTGCGAGCGGGGAATCATAGAAGGTAGCTCCTAGCGTGCGGGCCTGCACCGCGGTAATAAGCCAAGCAATGATGCAAACGGCGGCAATGAGCGCGGTCGCCGGGGTAGCGCGGATATAGTTTCTCACCATGGTCATGAAGTTGTCAGTCCTTGGGGCGGGTCTAGCGGTAGATTGCTTGGGGTAAAACTGCAACGAGCCCGCCGCCGCACGGAAATGCGGTGACGGGCCCGAGGGAAAAGCGATTACGCGATATCGATGGACTCGATAACAACGTCCTCGTGCGGACGGTCCATGCGGTCGGTATCAACCTTGGCGATCTTGGACACAACCTCCTGGGAGGCAGCATCGGTAACCTCACCAAAGATGGTGTGGTGGTTGTTCAGGTGCGGGGTCGGCGCCACGGTGATGAAGAACTGGGAGCCGTTGGTGCCTGGGCCGGCATTGGCCATAGCCAGCAGGAATGGGCGGTCAAACTGCAGCTCCGGGTGGAACTCGTCCTGGAACTGGTAGCCCGGGCCACCGCGGCCAGTGCCGGTAGGGTCGCCGCCCTGGATCATGAAGTTATCGATGATGCGGTGGAAGATTGCGCCATCATAGAACGGGCCGGACTGCTCGCCCTTTGCGTTCTGGGTGGAGTAGTCCTTCTCGCCCTTGGCCAGGCCGATGAAGTTTTCAACGGTTACCGGTGCGTGGTTACCGAAGAGATCGATAACAATGTCACCGTAGTTGGTATGCATCGTTGCAGTTGCGGTCTTCTGAGTCATGCCAGCCATTGTAAAGAATTTAACGCGCGCCTGCCGCGCATGACATAACGCTGTCAGCGATCGCGCTAGCCTGAAGGCATGATTCGCGCGCTACTTTTTGATCTGGATGACACCTTGCTCGACCACACCGGCGCGGCCCGGGACGCAGTAGATCAGTGGTGCCGCGAACTCGGCCTGCCCGAGGGCCAGCATGCGCGGTTCGCGGCCATTGAACGAAAGTGGTTTCACGCCTATGAGCGCGGCGAGGTCTCCCACCACGGCCAGCGGGCGGCGCGCTGCCGCGAATTCCTCGGCCGAGAGATGAGCGATGCCGAGGCGCTGGCCGCCTATGACGGCTATCTTTCCGCCTACCGGGAGCAATGGCGCGCTTTTGCCGATGCCTTGCCCACCCTCACCTGGGCGCTCGAGTCCGGCTTCCAGGTGGGCGTTCTCACCAACGGCGAGCGCGAGATGCAACAGGCCAAGCTGGAGGCGACAGGCCTTGCGCTTGCCGACGTCCACCTCATCCCCACCGTCGACCTCGGCTGCCCCAAACCGCAGCGCGCGGCCTACCTCGCCGCCTGCGATCAGCTGGGTGCGGCCCCCGCGGACACGCTCATGGTGGGCGATTCCCTAGCCAACGATGTGCAGGGCGCGCGCACGGCCGGGCTGCACGCGCTCCACCTCGACCGTGCGGGCGATGGGGATCTGCGCTCGCTTAGCGCGTTGAGAGAGGTTCTCCCCCGAAAAGCCAGCTGACCACGATGGCGCCCGGATCGATTACTCCCTTGCTGCGATCTCCCAGGTAGGAGGCGCGGCCCTTCTTTGCCGCGAGGTCCTCGGTGTCGAGGGCTCCGGCATGGGCAGCATCAAAAAGCGCCTGCAAAGTCTCCGCATCCGGATCCTTCGCCCCCAGTTCGCGGGCCTTTTCTGCGGCCGGGATGAGGGCATCGAGCATGGTGCGATCGCCGCGCTTCGCGCCACCAAGCTCGTGGATGAGGTCGGCCGCATCATTGAGCCCGTCCGCCAGCGACTCCGCGCGGGCCAGCTCGTTGAAGAGCGTGCCGAAGACGGCTCCGGAGGTACCGCCGGCAAGGACGAGCAGGCGTTTGGCTAGCCCGGTGAAGATTTCAGTATCCGTGCCGCGCAGGGGAAGCTCGATGCCACCAAAGGCCGCCTCCATGTTCTGGCCAAAGTCGCCGTCGCCGGCCTTGCGATCCAACTCAGTAAGTGACTCAAAGGAAGCTTGGAGACGCTCCACAAAGGCGGTGAGCCACTGATTCTCCTCACCCTCGGTGGGCAGCTCATCCTGGAAGGTGATGGTGGCCGGTTCCACCGCCTTGGCACCACCCAGGGTGTGCGGCCAGGCGGGGGCACCTGTGGGGGCGTCGATAAGCTCGAGCAGCTCCGCATCTGCCTTGAGCAGCGTAAAAGAGGCGCCGTGCATATTGACCGCGGTAACGTAGGAGCCCACCAACGACCGGGCGACGGTGACGCCGCGCTGGGCCAGCTGCGCGGAGGCCTCGCCAAAGAGCAGGCTCAGCTCCAGCGGGGTGGTGCCGCCGAGGCCATTGACTAGGCACACCACCTCATCGCCGTGGCCCAGGTCAAGGGCGGGCGCGATCTTATCCAGGACCTGGTTCACAATGGCGCTCGCCCTACCCACCTGCTCAGTGTGCGTGCCCGGCTCGCCGTGAATGCCCACGCCCACCTCCATCTGACCGGCATCCAGATCGAAGGTTTCGCGGCCGGTGGTCGGCATGAAGCCGGCGCCCAGCGCCACGGACATGCTGCGGGAATTCTCCGCGGCTCGCTTGCCCAACTCAGCGACTGTGTCCACGTCATCGCCGCGGTAGGCGGCGGCGCCTGCGACCTTTTCCACCAGGATGGTCGCGCCCGTACCGCGGCGGCCGGGGCCGTCCTCGTTGCCATCGGTGGCAATATCATCGGCCACCAGTACCGTGCGGGTGTCTACCGCCTCGGCGGCGTTGCGAGCGACGGTAAAGTTCATGACGTCTCCGGTGTAATTCTTCACCACATGGACTACTCCCCTGCCCTGGTCAGCCCATTGGGTGGCCTCGCTGACCTGGACCGCGTTCGGGGAGGTAAAGAGCAATCCCGGGCAGGCCGCTGCGAGCATGCCCTGGCCGACAAACCCGGCATGCATCGGTTCGTGGCCGGAACCGCCACCGGAAATCACCGCCACTGCCGGATCACCGTCCGCGGTGCGCAGCGGCGTGGAGCGGCCAATGAAGCCAACGTCGTGCCAGCGAGCATCGGGGTGGTTGGCGATGAGCCCAGCGAGGGCGTCGGAGAGAAAAGTGTCTTGACTATTGCGGAATGCGGAGTGGTTCATACTCCCACGTTAGTGATGTTTCTTACCCGGAAGCTAGGAGAAGAAAAGAAACATACCAGTTCCATTCGGACACCCAGCCGCTTCGCAGCTACTTTGCAGTTTGCGGAGGATACTAAAGGAACCATTAAGAAAGGATCCGCACATGGATTTCTTGTCCTCCCTCCACAACCTCATGGACGCAGGCTCGCTGCTCCAAAGCTTTGGACCTTATATCCTCCTCGGCGTCGCCGTCGTCATCTTCATCGAGTCCGGCGTGCTTTTCCCATTCTTGCCAGGTGATTCACTACTCGTTACCGCGGCCATCCTGCGCCACGAACTCGACATCAACGCCTGGCTGCTCTTTGTCGTGGCCGCGGTGGCCGCCTTTGCCGGTGATCAGGTGGGTTTCTACTTGGGCCGCCGCTTTGGCCGCAAGCTTTTCAAGGACGATGCCCGCATCCTGCGCACCGAACACCTTGATAGCGCGGAAGACTTCTTCCAGCGCCATGGCCCGGTGGCCCTGGTATTGGGCCGCTTCGTGCCGATTGTGCGCACCTTCGTCCCCTTCGCCGCCGGCACCGCAAAAATGGACTACTCCTCCTTCCTGCGCTGGAATATCCTCGGCGGCGTGGGCTGGGTAGGTTCCATGCTGCTCGTCGGTGTCCTGCTGGGCGGTATCCCGGGCATTGCCCACTCCATCGACATCATCATGCTGATCGTGGTGGCAATTTCCGTGCTGCCGATGATCATCGGCTGGATCAATAATCGCCGCCAGGAAAAGCGCGAAATCCCGGCCGCGTAAGGACCTTTTGTCCATCACTCAGCCGGGATTGCGGTGCGATTAGGGAGGATTTAGAGGGACTCGCGCACCTCATCACGAGCCAGCACCATATTGCGCAGGGAGGCCTCGGTCTCCTCGTAGCCGCGGGTCTTCAGGCCGCAGTCCGGGTTAACCCACAGGCGCTCGACCGGCACGTGCTTGAGCGCGGCGCGGATGAGCTCGGCCATCTCCGCTACGGAAGGCACGCGCGGGGAGTGAATATCGTAGATGCCCGGGCCAATTTCAGAGTGGAAGGTCTCGTCGATATCCTCCAGCAGCTCCATGCGGGAGCGGGCCGCCTCGATAGAGGTGACATCAGCATCCAGCCCAGCAACAGCATCAATGATCTGGCCAAACTCGGAGTAGCACAGGTGGGTGTGGATCTGGGTGGTCGGCTTCGCCTCAAGCGCGACCAGGCGGAAGGAACGCACGGCCCAGTCCAGGTAGGCCTTGCGGTCTTCCTCACGCAGCGGCAACAGCTCGCGCAGGGCCGGCTCGTCGATCTGAATGATGTCGATGCCGGCCTCTTCCAGGTCATGCACCTCATCCGCCAGCGCGACGCCGAGCTGGTCCGCGGAGATGGACTGGTGTACGTCATCACGGACGAAGGACCAGGCCAGGATGGTCACCGGACCGGTGAGCATGCCCTTGACGTGGTGCTCCGAGAGCGACTGGGCGTACTTGGACCACTCGGTGGTCATCGCAGCCGGGCGGGAGATGTCACCAACCACGATTGGCGGACGGGTGCAACGGGAGCCATATGACTGGACCCAGCCGTTTTCGGTGGTGACGAAGCCATCGAGCAGCTCAGCAAAGTACTGGACCATGTCATTGCGCTCCGGCTCGCCGTGGACGAGGACATCGAGGCCGAGGCGCTCCTGCAGCTCAATGACGGACTTGACTTCGTCCTTGAGGGCGGCGTTGTAGTCGGCGTCGGAAAGCTCGCCCTTGCGGTGCGCCGCACGCGCCTGGCGGATCTCCTTGGTCTGGGGGAAGGAGCCGATAGTGGTGGTTGGCAGCTGCGGCAGGCCGAGTTCCTTCTGCGCCTCGTTGCGCTCAGCAAAGGCAGGCTCGCGCTTGACCTCGCCGGCCGGCAGCTTCTCGATGCGCGCCTTCACCGCCGCGTTGTGGATGCGCTCGGATTCGGCACGGGTGCGCACTGCGCGGTCGCTGATGCTATAAGCCTCCGGTGCCTCCAGCGGGCCCTGGGAGAGGGCGACGACTTCCTTGACCTTCTCGTTGGCGAAGGAGAACCAGGTAGCGACGTCGGCCGGCAGCTTGGTTTCTGCCTCCACGGTGTGCGGCACGTGCTGCAAGGATACGGAGGTAGATACAGAAAGGGAATCGAGGCTGCTCTCTAGGTTCTCGTACTTGGAGCGCAGGTCGCGCAGGTTGGCGGCCCAAACATTGCGGCCGTCGATAAGGCCGGCAACCACGTGGGACTTCAGGTTCTTCACGCGATCGAGGTAGCCCTCATCCAGTGCCAGGGTTCCTACGGAAAGGTCCACTTGGACGGCCTCCGGCTTGAGCTCGGCCAGAACCTCGAGGCCCTTGCGCGCAGAGCCATACGGGGTGGTGAGGTAAACCTGCGGACGATTGTCCGCACCCAAAATTGCCTCATAGGCGCGCTTGGTGTGGGCGGCCAGTTCCTCATCATTGGCAATGGTCAGGTCCGCTACCAGCGCAGGCTCGGCCAGCTGTACCCACTTCACGCCGGACTTATCCAGCTCGGCCAATACCTCCTGGTAGGCCTTGACGGCATCATCCAAGCGGTCGAGCGGAGACTTGGTAGCACCCTCTGCCTGCTTAGACAGGGCCAGCAGAGTAACCGGGCCGACGAGGTACGGGCGCACGGTGTGGCCTGCCGCGCGGGCTTCTTCTACCAGCTTGATAACGCGCTGCGGGTGCGCCTTGAAGTCCTGGTCATCGGCGATTTCCGGGACGATGTAATGGTAATTGGTATCAAACCACTTGGTCATCTCCAGCGGCGCGGTGTCCTTATTGCCGCGGGCCAAGGTGAACTCATCATCCAGGGTCTCGCCGGCCACGGCGCCAACGGTCAGTGCGGTCTCGAGCACCTGGTCGTAGTAGGCGACGTCGGCAGGAATGGCGTAGTCCTCAGTAAGGCCCAGGTCGCGCAGGCGGTTATAAGTATCCAGGCGCAGGGAATGTGCGGCGGACTCGAAGGTTTCCGCATCGATGCGGCCGGCCCAGTAGGATTCCAGCGCACGCTTGAGTTCGCGGTTGGCACCGACGCGAGGGTAGCCCTCAATCGTCGCCTGAGGGAAATTAGTGTTCGTCATTGTCTACTCCGATTCGAGATAACAGGTCTTGCGTAATGTCCGGGTTGTTGTGGGTATAGATATGGAGGCCGTCCGCGCCGCCGGCCACGATGGTGCGAGCCAATTGGGCGGTAAGCTCCATGCCGATTTCGTATTCCTCTTCTGGGGTTGTCGCTGCCGCGAGCTGAGTACGCACCCTCTCGGGTACGGTCAACCCGGACAGCTGCCCCATTCGCTCCAACCGGCGCAGGCTGGTCATGGGCATAATCCCCGGAATGAGGGGGATCTTCACCCCGGCTAGCTTGGCTTTTTGGGCGAAGCGGAGGAAGTCCTCGGCGTCAAAGAAAAGCTGGGTGATGGCAAAGTCCGCGCCGAGGCGCTGCTTATTGAGCAGGACGTCGAAGTCTTCGTCCTCATTCTTGGATTCGGCATGGCCGCTGGGATAGCACGCCACGCTCACCGCGAGGCGGCCGGCGGCGAAGCGGGCAGCCTGATGGCTTTCCAGCTCGCGGATGAGGCGAACCAGCTCATCGGCATGTTGCAGGTAGTGCTCGGGCATGCCCCCTTCGGGGAGATCGCCGCGCAGGGCCAGCAGGCCGCGCACGCCGGCATCTACCAAGCGATTGATCCACCCGATGAGCTCGTCGCGCGTCCCGGCCGTGCAGGCCAGGTGCGCCAGGGGGCGCATAGAGGTGTTCTGCGAAATCTTCTCAATGAAGGCCGCGGTTCCCTCCAACCAACCGGAGCGCTGGGAACTGGTCACCGCGATGTAATCAGGGTGATAGCTTTCCAGGACTTCTAGTAAGCGGTCGATCTTGGCGGCATCGGCATCGTGGCGCGGCGGGATTACCTCAAAGGAAAGGGCAAGGCGCTCGGGCGTAGGTGCTTCCTCTTCACTTTCATAGTCCAAGGGCGCGGAAGCCGAAAGTCGCGGGCTCATGGTCACCTCCTTTGCTGGTCGTCGTTGGTGTGTTGAGAAAAACGTACCAAGCTGTTCAGTTAGCGCGGTAGCGACTGTGCAATGGTGATACCTTTGCAAGCCCGCAAACTGCGAGGTTAGCGAAAAATTAGATGAATAATAATCGTTGATTCTGAACCAAGCGGTCTATTTCTAGCGTGTGCCCGCTGTACGCCACGACGCGAACGGTGGTACACCAACCACCACGTCACTATGCTGGGTGAAAGCGAATGGATAAATCTGAGTTAAGGAGTGTCCCACCCCATGAACCCCACCACACTGAACGTGGCCTTTAAGACCGCATCGAACCTGTGGAGCCAGTTCAATAACTACCGCGAGGAAAAGTCCCGCGAGGCCTACACCGCCCTGGAAGAGGCCGCACAGAAGATGGACGAGCGCGATAACGGCACCTTCGCCGAGCCGCGCCGTCAGGCAGGCGCCGTTACCCGCGCCGCACACTCCCGCCTCGAGCGCGCCCTGGAGGAGTTCAACGACTACCGTGAAAACGCCACCGAGCGCCTGAACGACGCCAAGGAAGAAGCCACCAAGAAGGCTAAGAAGGCCCGCAAGCAGGCCAAGAAGGATTCTCAGAAGGCCCAGAAGAACCTCAAGAAGAAGTCCGCCAAGGTAGCCAAGAAGCAGAAGAAGAATAAGAAGTCCTCTAAGGGCTGGATCTTCGCCGGCATCATCGCCCTGCTGTCCGCTGCAGCCGGTGGTGCCTACTACTGGCTGCGCTCCAACGACAAGCCGTCCCAGACCCCGCCACGCGTGGACGACTTCCAGTCCGATTCCCACACCGCTCCGGAGTCCACCTTGGTCTACACCTCCACCAGCGAGAATGACACCCAGTCTGACCTCGTTGAAGAAGGTGCTGTACGCGATGAGGAGCTCCTCGGTTCCATCGATGAGCAGCTGGCCAAGCACCGCGAGGAAGAAGCAGCTCAGCCGGCCGATACCACCCGCGTTACCGATGACCACCAAAACGAGGGCAAGCACCGCCTGTAAACCGAGGAATAGATACGCTCACCACCCCGCCGTGGGGGTATGCGTAGCGTTGTCTAGATCTCATTGCTTTGCCTAAACAAAAATCTCTTGATTGAATTCCCACATTAGGGATCTTTCTACAAGGAGATGAACAATGAGCTTTGAGTCCCTCACCGTCAAGCTCAAAGACGGCTCAACGTACTATTTCCCGGCGGGTGCGGTGTCCAAAGACCCTTCCTCTCGCGTGGATAACCTGCGCTTCGCCATCGACAACGGAACCACCTTCCACTCCGTGGATGAGGCCGGCATCGAGCGCGAGTTCAACGGTCACGACGTCCGCAATTACCACCTAGCCTAAGCGTTAGCACAATCCCTTCCCTGCAGGTCACCGGCCTGTACGGAAGGGATTTTTCGCGTGCCCACCCCACGCTTGCCGCCCCGCCGTCTATCGTGGATCTTATGGAACTTCGCGCAACCCAGGAATCTGACCGCACCTACCTCGCCCGCCTCAATTTCCTTACCGATACTTTCGGTGACGAGCACGGCGAGCTCTCCCCCGACTTCGCCGATGATTTTTCCTTCTACGTGGAAAATTGGGAGCCCAATCAGGGCGGCTTCATCGCATGGGAGGAGTTCGTCCCGGCCGGCGGCGTGTGGCTCAATTGGGGCACGGAGGACAATCACGGCTTTGGCTTTGTCGAACCCGCCATTCCGGAGCTCGCCATCGCGGTCGAGGCCCGCTATAAGGGCCAAGGCATTGCCACCGCGCTTATCGACGCCGCCATTTCCCTCGCCCAAACCCTGCGCGCCCCTGGCATCTCGCTAGCCGTCCACCCCGATAATCCCCGCGCCAAGGGTCTCTATGAGCACCTCGGCTTCGAGCACGTGGGCAGCCACGCGGGTCACTTTGTGATGCTTAAACGCTTCTAAAGCGAACGCAGGCGGGCGTGGGTGACGTAAATCGGCTCGTTATCGACGGCCGTCTTAAATTCTTCGGTCAGGCCAGCCATAACTGCCTCGCGCGCCTCTTCGCGGGTGCTGTGAAAGCTCACAACCTCACCATCCACCGCGGCCTCACCGCGCTTGCGCACTACAACGAATTCCGCGCCCTCCGGCGCCGCAACTTCCTTGTCTGCGGAGGTAAAGGGATCACTGTAGCGAGCGTTGGCGGTCATGTTTGGTCTCCTGGTGGTATCGCGGGACAGTAATGATTCCCCATTCACTGTACTGAAAGTTTCTCCCCCGCGACCTTGCACACTTCCACCCTCTTCTTTCGCTGTTCACGATTTTCGTCCATCTAAACCGGCACAACCGTCGACGGAAACCACGGTTTGTATGGACGAAAGTTGCGATCGCAGCCAATTCGGGTTAAGGGTCAAAAAGTGTGTCCGGAATCGCGGATTTTCACGGATTGACCTGTAGGTTTCCGGAAAGTATATGCT
>NZ_JASPII010000020.1:0-32781 GCF_030229635.1 Corynebacterium marquesiae | reverse complement strand
TAGAAACCGAGTACTATCTCACCCAGCCCATCAACACAGGGCCGTAAAAGAAGCGGAACTAAACCCAGGACGCTTCACCTGGCGGCATTTACCGCAGGGAGGAATAACTTGACCAGTAGGTCCGTATACGGCGACTACTGCTTGGATTGGGTCCTCTGGATAACTAGCAGCATGGTTGGCTAAAGCCGAGACTTCCCCGCAAGGACCACCGAGGAAATGGTGCGCGTTCAAACCGAGTACGTGTTTTCCTGATTTGGTGAGGAGTGCTGCGGCTACAGTGTGATCTCCTCCGTCCTGAAAGCGCCGTGCATGAGTAGTTGCTTTGGCTAGCAAATTTCGAAGTTCGTTGGTAATCACTCTTTAAGGGTAATAATTGCCAACGCGCTTTATCTATGTGAAGACAGAGATCGTGAACACCGGGGTTTCTGAGATGTACCAATCGCTTACAAAGCAAGACAGGACCATACGAGGACGTTGAGTGGATAGAGCGTCGAGTTTTAAGTTCAATGTTAGCTAAGGGCCTTATTAAAAGCGTTTGGCAACACGCGCTCCTATTTACCTTCGTATCTCGCGAGACGCTGACGTGGATGGCCTCACCATCGACCGGCAGCGTCAGGACTGTGAAGCCATTGCAAAGCAGCGTGGCTTGGACGTTGGACATAGGACATAACTACGTCGATCAGTCCATTTCCGCGTCAAAGAAGAATGTGGCTCGCCCCGACTACGACGCCATGGTGGCATCCTTTGAACGCGGCGAAATCGACGCGATCATCTGCTGGGACCTCGAACTACCCGCCCCACGTCGGTGGGTAGTCCGATCAGTCGGACAAAACTACTCCCGCACCACAGCGTAATAAGGGGTGCACCTTAAAAACATCCGGAGGTGGGGGTAACTCCCCCTCGTTGCCCAGAGACAAAATACGCCAGTGGCGTCTGTACGACGAGCCGAAGGTAGGACAAATTCCAATCCAGAGAGGTCTTGCACTGTTGCGGTGCGGTTGTCTTCTTTCTCACCGTATTGGACCCTGCGAAATTAATTGGATACGATAGGCCCATGTTGATTTCAGGTTCCGTTTTCATGCGGCCGCTCACCAGCCGCTAAGGCGGTTTTCTCCCTCCCGCAGGTTAGAAACCGCTCCGGTCCTTTAGCCGGGCGGCCATTTGCCATGCCCGGCTCCGTTTCAACTCCACGGAGCACACCTGATGTCTACATACGGATACGGCCGTCACGAACATGGCCAAAATTTTCTCACAGACCACAAGATCATCAACTCCATCGTCGATCTTGTAAAACAAACCTCCGGCCCCATCATTGAGATCGGGCCAGGAAGCGGTGCCCTCACTCACCCGATATCCCACTTGGGGAGGGCAATAACGGCAGTTGAGGTAGACGCAAAACTAGCTGCCAAACTCACAAAAAAGACCGCCTCGGCGTCGGTCGAAGTGGTCCATGATGATTTCCTCAACTTCCCGTTACCCGCCACTCCCTGCGTCATTGTGGGAAACATTCCCTTTCACCTCACCACTGCCATTCTTCGAAAGCTGTTGCATGCGCCGGCATGGACTGACGCTGTACTCCTCATGCAGTGGGAAGTCGCTCGCCGCCGGGCCGGGGTAGGTGCAAGCACGATGATGACAGCTCAGTGGTCCCCATGGTTCACGTTTCACCTTGGTTCCCGAGTACCAAGGTTTGCTTTCCGGCCACAGCCAAACGTTGACGGGGGGATCTTAGTGATCCGCCGGGTGGGTGACCCGAAGATCCCGATAGAGCAACGCAAAGCCTTTCAGGCGATGGTGCACACCGTTTTCACCGCCCGGGGACGCGGGATAGGGGAAATTCTCCGAAGGGCAGGGTTGTTTTCATCACGTTCAGAGACACAATCATGGTTGCGCTCGCGAGGAATCGACCCCGCAACCCTACCTCCCAGATTGCACACCAGCGACTGGATCGATCTCTTCCAGGTGACTGGTTCCTCTTCACCGCGCCATCGGCCCATTTCACAATCGGGAAGTAGTCAACGCCCTCCTCAACGGAAAAATCGAGGCCGGCGGCGGTAATCCCCCCACCACCAAAACCGAAATCCACCAGTAGTAGTGAACGACCCATGTTCGTCTACCGTGAGCCGCGTTATGGCAGTGACGTGTTCTCGTCGGGCACAGTCATAGTTCCCGGCGTTGCCAGCGACAGGGTTCTACACCCAGCAGCGGGACCGATCAAAATCACCCGCACGGGGAACGACCCTGCTGGTGGTTTCGATTTTGATGAAAGCGAGGAGACATAGCCCCTCGCCAACTCCCCGTAGCTGGCGAACAGTAGCTCCTGGCGCTGGCGCTCGTTGGTGAGTTTGCGTGCCACATCGAAAGCCTTATCGACTTCCCGGTCCAAGTTGTTGTGAGCCTTGAGCAGAATTGGGTCCATCGATAACGGGTTGTAGTGCTCCGCGAGTGACCGCTGGGGGTGCCGCTCGCGTGCCCGCAGCACCAACTGTCCAGCGTCGATGATTCGCTGCTGCGCCTTCTCATCTAGTTCACACAGAGCTGGTCCGCAGTTGTAGCTCCCGATGTACTCCGAAAAACGGAAAAAATAAATAGTGGGGATACATCAACCTTCCACTTTCCATTCTTCCGGCTCAGAGTATTGAGGGGTCTGGGACCGGGTCCGTAAACCCTTTATGTTTTTCGCGCACAGCGGTTTTTAGCGACGCACCCTATAGGTTTTCCGCAGAACTTATATGTGTTTCTGTGCACCCCATATGTTGTCTGTTTTAGCGGTATTTCGTTGTTAATTCCGCACGCGCGCATCAAATGGTTATTTATCGACGACACTCCGTGCCGCACCCCTATATTTAAGGATGTGGAATCGCCTACCCCTCCGGGTTAGAGCCCGCTAGATCCACTTCGCAATCGGGTACACCCTATTGTTACGCCGGTTTAGGGAAGAATGTTTCCTGTAAAATAGGGCCGTTCATAGTATTGTTTTACACGCGTCTAGTGGGGTCTAGGCCTTATGTTTACAGAAAGCGGTGAGTGTGGTGTTATCGCCTGATGGTTTCCATATTGAAAGTCATATTGACTCTGTGCCCGCGTTGGTGCGGGTGAAAGATCTGCATGATGGGTTGTCGTCGGGGCAGCAGGCGTTGGGCAGGATTGTGCACTCTTTGCTTGCTGATGCTGATGGTCTCGACGGGGCGCAGTTGTCTGACTTGGCGCGGGTGGTTGAGTCGTATCGTGATGCGGTCATTGCCCAGGAGAATGCTGCCTTTAACCCTTCGCGGGGCGAAGACTAATGGGCAATGACTCTGGTTCGCATGGTCAGCGGGTGGGCTATATCCGTGTCTCGACGGTGGAGCAGAATAATCAGCGTCAAAAAGAACTGCTCAATGCTTCCGGCAGGATTGACCGGTTCTTTGAGGATAAGATTTCCGGCCGTATCAAGACTGCGCGCCCAGGACTGAGGGAGTGTATGGCGTATGTGCGCGACGGCGACGAGTTAGTTGTCTCGTCGATTGACCGCCTCGCCCGCTCGCTGACAGATCTTCGCGGCATTGTTGATGAACTCACCAGCAAAGGTGTGACTGTTACCTTCCTGCATGAGAATCTTATCTTTGCGAAAGACACCACGGACCCGCGCGCGGATTTAATGCTCGGCATTCTTGGTAGCTTCGCGGAGTTTGAGAGGGCAATTATCCGCGAACGCCAGGCGGAGGGGATTGAGCTGGCGAAAAAGGCCGGCAAGTACAAAGGCCGCAAACCCGCCCTCACACCCGACCAAGTAGCGGAGATTAAGCGACGCACACTAGCGGGGGAGTCGAAAGCAGCGCTCGCTCGAGAATTCGGCGTTACTCGCCCTACGGTGTATCGGGCGTTGAAAAACGCCTAGAGCGGTGCAGCCGTATCGGTAAATCTGCACACCTGTCAGTCCCGCCATACGGCAGAAAATACGCTAAAACACCCTCTTGGCACATGCCCGATATGTAGGGAAGTTATTCCGCACAGATTGTTCTCCTGTTATGAAACCCTCGCAATACAGATCGGCCACTCATCCAGTTTGTATTTCATATCACGCATATGAGCATTCCCTTCGTTAATTAGAGAAGGTACTTTTAGGATAAGTACTTTTCTACAAGTGGGAGACTCTATCGTGCGGAAATACTGGACCAAAACGCACTAGGCAAGACAATGGCTGCTCTACTTCTAATGGCTAATTTGTCTCAGCTGCCAATGCATCTACCTCTGCCCCTACAGAAGATTTCGGGGTAATCCCAGGAACAGTGGAAAGCTATGACTCTACAGCGGAGGAAATCTTGACAGAAGCTGCCGCTTCGAAGAACCTCGACACTTCTGTCGACTCGGAATTATCTTTCTTTGGAAATAAAGGCCCTTACACTATCGTGTCGCAGTGGACGGATAAAAATGGAAAGCTGGTTTACCTTCGGGAAAAGGCTCGGGCGAAAAACCAGAACAAACACGGTCTATCCATTCGTGCTTCACAAGCTTCAACAAAATATGCGCCAAAAATTAAGCGCTCCGGCGACCGCTATGAATATCGCCTGCCCATGGATCATATTTCCTGCTCAGGTTGGGGACCTTTTAAGAAGTGCCGGAAAGTTGAAACCACAGACATATTAACGGTGGTTGGCTTCAACAAGATAAGGGACGGCAAACCTTACGGAGTTGTAACCACCCACTGTCTTGGCTACCAAGGCCGTTGCCCGCAATGGATTATCAATTCACCGCAGATTAAATAGCAAATGTACAAAACGATGCCTCAATCGTGGGCCACGGAGCTCGCTGGGAAAGACATTTCCGGGAAAGATATGTCCAACTATGACCTGACGGATATCAATCTCGAAGGAAGCATATGCAAAGGATGCTCGTTTCGCGGCTCCATGGTGGCATGGGCTAACTTGAAATCGGCAGATTTCACCGACGCAGATTTTACGAACGCAATTCTTAGCGAGTCAGACCTTCGTGGAGCGACATTAACGCGCGCGAATTTTACGAACGCATATCTGGTACCTGTTACCGCCAGTCCAAGGCAATTCTCTGAATGTACAGGTTTGGATGCAAGTAATGCGATACTTTATAGCCCCTGATTGCGCCTACATGAATTCCGTTCAAGCCCTACGGTGTATCGGGCGTTGAAAAACGCATAGCTACCGCGATGGGGCGGGTGAATATACGCCCCACAGTACATGCCGTATGTTTAGGCATATGGCACGGCATACGCTTTAGCATATGTCCGCCCATATGTAGTCCTACCTGCGGGTTCGTATGCTTATTCTCAACCCGTAGGCGAGGAAATCAGCAGACTTGAGGGCGGCTACGAGTGTCTCTGTGCGTGTTTTCCCTCGTGCATAACTTTATAAAGGCGGAGGTGGAATCATGCTTCTAGGTCTCGTCAGGGGTGACTGCTAGCGTTAGTGCTGGTTCACAATCACACCCCGCTACTTGTGGTGGGGTGTGGGCGTGACTTCCTCGTCGGTGCGCGGTAAGGCCCGCGCGTGACGTGGGCTGTCTCGCGCGCCGTTTTTCAGGCGAGCGGACAACCCTACGACGTAAAAGGGAGGTAGACAATGGGTAAGCACTCATTGGATACACCCGGTCGCAAAAGAAAAGACCTTGACGCCACGAAGCTTAGCTGGCTCGATGTGGCAATCAAGGTCATAACACTTGCGACCGTAACAGTGAAGCTCATTGCAGTGACGCTTCACGTGGGTCTTTAGGCCCGAGGGTCTCAACGAGTGGCCGCTCGTTGGGGCCCTTTTTATTGTGCAGCCGCAATTCAGGGATGAACTGTGCTGTCACTTTTAGGCTAATGCGCGCGCGAAGGTTTCGCAATACTCCCACACCGAGGCCGTAGCTACCTTTTCTCTACTGCGGGTAGAAATCTGCGTAGTCGTTCGCCCCACCTCTGTACGCCCGCGAGGCCCACCTTATGGCAGAACATATGTTTAACCATATGTTATAGCGTATGTTCCGCCATATGCTAAAGCATATGTGTGCTAATTAATGGATCTACCTGCCCATTCGTTCAGATAGCTGGGCGGAAAACATTGAAACGTCCTGGGTTTGGTTCCGCTTCTTTTACGGCCCTGTGTTGATGGGCTCGGTGAGATAGTACTCGGTTTCTACTTCTTGTGGGGTGGCGTAGTCCAACGCCTCGTGAAGACGTTTGGTGTTCCACCAGTGGACCCACCGCAGGGTGGCTAGCTCGACTTCTCCTACTGATGTCCACGGGCCTTGAGGATGGATAAGTTCAGCCTCGTAGAGACCGTTAACTGTCTCGGCCAGCGCGTTGTCATAGGAATCTCCGACTGTGCCGACACTCGGCCGGATCTCGGCTTCGGCCAGTGCGGTGGAGTATTTCAGTGACACGTACTGACTTCCCCGGTCACTGTGGTGTATCAGCTGGTCGCCGTGGATTCGCCCTGCAGTCGTTAACGCATGTTCCAGTGCCTCCATCGGCAGCGCATCAGTGCGCATCGTAAATCGGGTGGCAACACCGACTATTTTGCGGCTGTAGACGTCAATGACAAACGCGGTGTAGGCGAATCCTGACAGGGTGCGAACATAGGTAATGTCGGCGACCCAAAGTCGCCCAGGTACTGTGGCCCGGAAGTTTCGCTGCACAAGATCCGGACGATGATCCGGCACCTTAGGGCTGATCGTGGTCACCGGGGTGCGTCCACGTCGTCGACCAGACACACCTGCAAGTTTCATCAGACGTGCGGTCTTGTCGCGGCTGATATGAAAGCCCTCACGGTTCATGGCGTGCCACATCTTGCGGATGCCGTAGACCGAGAAGTTTTCCGCATGGACGCGCTGAATCTCTGGGATAAGCAGGCTATCGCTTAAGGCCCTCGCACTCGGGGCGCGGGTGGTGGCTTTACGGTAGCCGCGGGAGGTGATGAATCCACGGTCTGCTTGTTTCAGAACACGGCAGATGGCCTCGACCCCAAATTGCTCCTTGTACTCGTCGATGTAGGAGATCATCTGGTCGTGGGTCAGTCGAGTTCCGCCGCGAAAAAAGCCGAGGCAGTCTTGAGGATTCCGTTGGCTCGTTTCAGCTCGCGGTTTTCCCGGCGTAGCCGTTTGAGCTCTTCTTCCATGGTTTCGCTACCTGTTGGTGCCGTCTGCTCATGGGCGACGCTGTCACGGTACCAGGCGCGTAACGTGTGGTGGGACACGCCAAGGAGCTCTCCGACTTCCTCGTACGCGCGTTGCCGTGAGCAGGACTCCGACGGACCATCTCTAGGACTTGATGGATCGCCTTCTCCTTGAATTCGGCGGAATACTTTCTGGGCATAGTGCCAATCCTTCCTTAGCAGAGGTAGGAACTAAACCCAGGACGCTTCAAATCCAACTGATCCACAGCGAGGTCCCAATACCCGCTGGGTAGTTTGCCTCTAAAAGGCAGCGGAACTTAGACCCCAACCCCGCACCCTACGTGACGGCGGTAACTATAGTTCGTAGATATGACCGCACCACAAACTAAGACGCAGCACGAGTTGCTCCAAGAACGCGCAGCGACGGTGGACCTGCGCGCTTATCACCTCCACCTCGATCTCTCGGAGGTACTCGATAGCCCCACCTACCGCGTGACTACCCGCCTCGAACTCAGCAGCAGTGAGCCCGAGCTTTTCCTGGATTACCTAGGCGAATCCGTCGCGGAGGTCAAGGTCAATGGCACCCCGCAGAAGGTGGACTTTGATGGCAGCATCATCCGGCTGCACGGCCTGCCGGTAGGGGAGGAGCTCGCCATCGAAGTCACCGGCCACTCGCGCTATTCGCGCACCGGCCAGGGTCTGCATCGGATGCACGATCAGGCCGATGACGCGACCTACCTGTATTCACACCTCGAGCCTTCTGATGCCCGGCGCATCTTCCCCTGCCTGGAGCAACCGGATCTCAAGGCCGTCTTCCACGTGCGCATGACCGCACCGAAAAAGTGGCAGATCCTTTCCAACCAACCGGAAGTCGAACGCAGCGAAGAGGGGGAGCTCGCCACCGTTACCTTCGCGCCGACCCCGCCGCTGTCGACGTACCTGACTTCTTTCGCCGCCGGCCCCTACCAGTACCAAGAGCGCACCTGGACCGCCCCGGATGGTAGCCACTCGGCACAGCTGCGCGCCTTTGCGCGCGCGTCCATGTTTGAGCACCTGGACGAGGAAATCCTAGAAGTTACCGCCCAAGGCATGGACTTTTTCCACCAGAACTTTGGCTATCCCTATCCGTGGGGCAAGTACGATTCCATCTTTGTACCCGAATACAACCTGGGTGCCATGGAAAACCCCGGCCTAGTGACGTTTACGGAGAATTACATCTTCCGCTCCCGCGCTACCCGCGCGCAGCACGCCGGCCGTGCAAATACCATCCTGCACGAGATGTCCCATATGTGGTTCGGTGATCTGGTCACTCCGCAGTGGTGGGATGACCTGTGGCTCAAGGAGTCCTTCGCGGAATTTATGGGCGCGGATTCTTCCGTCCACGGCACCGACTACACCGAGGCCTGGGCAAACTTTGCCGGCGCCCGCAAGAACTGGGCCTACCTGCAGGATCAGCTGCCCACCACGCACCCCATCAAGGCGGAGATCCCGGACGTGGATGCCGCACGCCAAAACTTCGATGGCATCACCTATGCCAAAGGAGCGGCGGTTCTCAAGCAGCTGGTGCATTACGTCGGCCGCGATAATTTCTACGCCGGTGCGCGCGACTACTTCCAAGAGCACGCCTTCGCCGCCGCCACCTTTGATGACCTCCTGCAGGCGCTCAAGAAGCACACGGACCGCGATCTTGATGCCTGGTCCCAAGCCTGGTTGCGCACCTGGGGCCCGGATACCCTCACCCCGGAGTTGCACACCGAAGGCGAGAAGATTGCGGAGCTGGCCATCAGTGCAGACGCCGAGGACGTCACCCGACCGCACCGCCTGACCGCTTCGCTCTTTGATGCATCCCTGCACAAGTACCGCGAGATCGACATCGATCTCCCCGCCGGCGATGGCACCACCCGCACCATCATCGATGAAGCGGCCGGCCTTCCGGCCCCGGCATTGCTGCTGCTTAACGACGCCGACCATACCTACGCCAAGATCCGCTTCGACGAGACCTCCCTAGACACAGCGAGTGAGCGCCTGACCGACATCGAGGATGAATTGACCCGCGCGGTAATCTGGACCGCCCTGTGGAACCTCACCCGCGATGGGGAAATGTCGGCGATTGACTATGTGGGGGTCGTCGTCAAGCACGAAGCCTACGAGACCAACACGACGCTGCTGGCTACTGCCTGCGCCAATGCCAATTTCGCCATTGCACACTATGTGGCAGACGCCGACCGCGAGCAGGTCCGCACCGACTATGCCGAGGCAATCTGGGGCCACCTGGCCGAGGCCGAACCAGCCTCGGACGCCCAGCTTGTGCTCGCTCGCGCCGCCATCCGCGCACTCGCCGCAACCCCGGAGGAATCAGGTACCGCGCGCCTTAAGGCCCTGCTCTCCGGTGACATTGCCGGCCTTTGCTTGGACCCCGAAATCCGCTGGTCGATCTTGCGCGCCCTCGCGGCCCGCAATGCCGTAACCCCGGCCGAGCTCGAAGAGGAAAAGCAGCGCGATAATACGCTGACCGGCGCTACCGAATTCCTCGGCGCCAGCCACGCCTTCCCCACGCCGGAGACCAAGCGCTCCGCGTTCGATAAGGCGCTCACGCCCGGCGCATATTCCAATGCCGAGGTCGACGCACTGATCGCCGGTTTCAATGCCCCACGCTCAGCTAGCCTGCAGGAGGCCTTCGCGGAGGAATTCTTCTCCCGCGTGGAAGATATCTGGGCCGCGCACCCGATTGAGATTGCTAACCGCCTCATCCGTGGCTTCTACCCAGAGTTGCCGATGGCCGATGCCGCCACCACGCGCCTGCTGCATCGGGATCTGCCAGGAGCGCTGCGCCGCATCCTGCTGGAATGCCGCGATAACCTGCGGCGCACCCTCCGCGTGCGGGCTGGTCAATAAACTGTACAGCCTAGCGCTCGCGCCCTAGTTCCCCTCGGGTCACACTGTGTATAACAGTTGTTGATCCGGGGGGAATCTACATATGACGCTCAGTCATGACCGCAGTGACGAAGAACTAGTTGATGCTTTTATTGAGGGGGACAATAAGGCCTTTTCCACCATCGTGGAACGCCACCGCACGCGGCTGACCACGGTAGCGCGGCGCTACACCAGAAACGATCATGATGCCCAAGATGTGGTCCAGGAAGCCTTCCTGCGCGCCAGCTGCAACCTGCACTCCTATCGCCGCGAGTCTGCGCTATCGACCTGGCTGCACCGGCTGGTGAAAAACTCTGGCTATGACTACTTGAACCACCGTTCTAACAGGGAAAATGCTTCATTAGATGCGGAGGACTTTGACGACGATCGCAACCTGCTGCTCGCGCACAACCCTTCCGAAAACCTAGCGGAGCAGCTAGTGGTGCGAGAAGCAATGCAGCTGCTGCGGGAGGATCAGCGCGAAGCGCTGGTGCTTACCGACGTCGCCGGGTTCCGCGTCGGCGAAGTTGCCACCGCCCAAGGGGTAAAACCCGGCACCATCAAATCCCGCCGCGCCCGAGCGAGGGAAGTCCTACGCGCCGCCATGGGGTGAGTTTGCTAATACCGACGTTTGTCAGCGTGGCGGGTAGACTCAGGGCGTTACGCGAAACCACACTCTGATTTAAGGGAGTTAGCAATGACCGTCCACGATGTTGCCATCGTAGGTTCCGGCCCTGCCGGTTACACCGCCGCGCTGTACGCGGCACGCGCCGAGCTCAACCCGATTGTCTTCGAGGGCTTCGAGTACGGCGGCGAGCTTATGAATACCACCGAGGTAGAAAACTACCCCGGCTTCCAAAAGGGCATCATGGGTCCAGAGCTCATGGAAGAAATGCGCGCTCAGGCCATCCGCTTTGGTGCGGATCTCCGCATGGAGGTCGTTGACTCCGTTGAGCTGGAAGGCGATATTAAAAAGCTGCACGTGGGTGACGAGCTCTTTGAGGCCCGCGCCGTCATCCTCGCCACCGGTGCCGCCCCGCGCCACCTCGGCGTACCAGGTGAGGAAGAACTTACCGGCCGCGGCGTTTCTACCTGCGCTACGTGCGATGGCTTCTTCTTCAAGGACCACAATATCGCTGTTATCGGCGGCGGCGACTCTGCCATGGAGGAGGCTACCTTCCTCACCAAGTTCGCGGACTCTGTCACCATTGTGAACCGCTCCGAGAACTTCCGCGCCTCCAAGATCATGCTGGAGCGCGCCCAGGCCAACGAAAAGATCAAGTGGGAGACCAATAAGATCGTCGAAGAAGTTATTGAAGCCGATGGCAAGGTCGGCGGACTCAAACTCAAGGACGTCACCAACGGCGAGACTTCCACCTTGGATGTCACTGCCATGTTCGTAGCAATTGGCCATGATCCGCGTTCTTCCTTCCTCAATGATCAGGTCAAGCTCAATGACAACGGCTATGTTGTAGTTGAACAACCCACCACCAAGACCTCCCTGCCTGGCGTTTTCGCCTGCGGTGACTTGGTGGATGACCACTACCAGCAGGCAATTACCGCGGCCGGCTCCGGTTGCCGCGCGGCAATTGATGCGGAACATTTCCTCGCAGAAAGCCGTTAATTCAGTATGAGCAACGTCAAGAAAGTAACCACCGATACGTTCCGTAAGGACGTCATCGAGTCCGATAAGCCCGTCGTCGTCGACTTCTGGGCCGAGTGGTGTGGCCCGTGCAAGAAGCTTTCCCCCATCCTGGAAGAGGTAGCGGAGGAGTTGGACGGCCAAGTCACCGTCGCCAAGGTTAACGTCGATGAAGAGCGCAACCTAGGCGCCATGTTCCAGATCATGTCCATCCCCAATGTGCTGATTTTCAACCACGGCGAGAAGGTAGACGAATTTGTGGGTCTGCGTTCTAAAGATGACATCGTGGCGCAAGTGAAAAAGCAGCTTTAACTGTTAATCTAATTCCTATTAGATTAAGCGTGTAGAAATTCTGGAATGCGGCCCTAACTAAAGCGGGCTGTGAAAGGGGTATTAAGGCGTGAACCGCGTTCTTCGAGTCGGCGATACAAGCGTGCGTGTAGCTGAGGCTCGCGCTACCTTGGCCCGTCTCGGCCTCTTGTCAGATTTCAAAGGGGAACTTTCTGCTTGGAAGAAGCAGAAGTACTCCGAGAGCGACAAGAGCTTTGATGCCAATTTGTCTGAGGTCCTCAAGGCCTTCCAGCAATCCCGCGGTATCGTGCCGACGGGCGAAATCGACGATCTCACCCTGCGCGAACTGCGCCAAGCCTCGTACACGCTCGGCAGCCGCGTCCTTAGCTACGAGCCTGCGAATGAGCTGGTAGGTGACGATATCTCGCAGCTCCAGCAACAACTGCAGGAGCTCGGCTTCTACCAGCAGCGCGTAGACGGCCACTTCGGTACTAATACCCACGCGGCCCTGAAGGAATATCAGCACAACTGCGGCCTGCAAGAAGATGGTGTGTGCGGCCCCGCCACCATCCGCGCCCTTGGACTGCTCGGCCGCCGTATTACCGGTGGTTCCGCGCACAATATCCAAGAGCGTGAGCGCGTCCGCAACGCCGGCCCTAAGCTGGCGGGCAAGCGCGTTGTCATCGATCCCGCCTTGAGCGGCGGCGACGCCGGCCAGCTGGTCAAGGGGCGCTTCGGTGATATTTCCGAGCAGGAAATCCTGTGGGACCTCACCCAGCGCATCGAGGGGCGCATGATTGCCGCAGGCATGGAAACCATCATCTCCCGTCCTCGGACCTCCGATGCGGACGTCAAGTCCCGCGCCGAACTGGCTAACGCTTTCGATGCGGACATGGTCATTTCCCTAGCCTGCGATTCCTACCCCAATGAGAAGGCCAATGGTGTTGCCACCTTCTACTTTGGTTCTGAGTTGGGCAATTCCTCGCTCATTGGTGAGACCCTTTCCGGTTTCATCCAACGCGAGATTGTCGCGCGCACTGAGCTGCTGGACTGCGGCAACCACGGCCGCACCTGGGACCTGCTGCGCTTGACCCAGATGCCGGTCATCCAGATCGTACTGGGCTACCTGACCAACCCAGAGGACGTAAAGATCCTCACCAACCCGTCCCGCCGCGATGACATTGCGGAGGCGATCGTGATTGCTGTAAAGCGCATGTACCTCATGGAGCAGGACACCGCCGTAACCGGCACCTATAAGTTCTCCGAGCTGCTCCAGGCCGAACAGTCCTCGGCCTAGAATCTAGGCCAAGGCGCGGGCTAGGAGGTCTTCGGCCGCTGCCGCGCTGAGCATATCGTGCTCGGGCGGCAGCTCGAGCCGCAAGCGGGGGAGTACTGGGTGATCCGCGGCTACCTCAAAGCCGGCGGAGCGCAAAGTCTCATAAGACATCAGCCCAATATAGGCCGGTTTGTGGCCCAAGAAATCCGCCGCTGCCGCAGGATCGCCGTAATAGCCAAAGGCCTCCACGGCGGTGCTGCCGCGTTTGGTGAGGTGCATAATGGCGGCGTCGACAAGCACTGCTTCAATGCCACGCCCCATTAAATGTGCCTTAACGAAGAGCGAGGTAATGATGTCCGCATCGTCTGAAATGGGGGCGGTGGGAAGCTTGGCGGCGCCGGCAGCATCCTCGCGAGAGCAAAAGAAAATGGTGGCGTCCTCGCCCACAGTAAAGCCGCACTGACCAAAGGAGAGCAGGGTAGTGGCCAGCCACGCTTCCTTTTCAAAGGCGGGATCGACCACGGAGGCCTCCAGCTCCCAAAAAGTGCTGCGCGCGGCCTGGCGGTGAATGCGCGCGCCTTCGCGTACCGGCTCGAGGATCATCGCCCCAGTTAGTGTTGACCCTCAATAAGCGCCATGATGCGCTCGAAATCTTCTTGGTCACCAAATTCCACGACCATCTTGCCCTTGCGCTTGCCCATGGTCACGGTGACCTTGGTATCGAAGCGGTCGGAGAGGCGCTCAGCGGAATCGGTAAAGTACTGCGGCTGCGGTGCCGGCTGCTTCTTCTTGGATTCGGCCGGCTTACCATCGCGCTTGTAGAGGGTGACTGCCTCCTCGGTGGCGCGTACGGACAGGCCCTCCGCGATGATGCGGTTGGCAATGTATTCCATGGCCTCGGTGTCGTCCAAGGACAATAGGGCACGCGCGTGGCCGGCAGATAAGGTACCAGCAGCTACGCGCTTTTGTACCTCTACCGGCAGCTTGAGCAGGCGCAGCATATTGGTCACCTGTGGGCGCGAACGACCAATGCGGTCCGCCAGCTCGTTCTGGGTAACGCCGAATTCTTCCAGCAGCTGCTGGTAGGCGTGCGCTTCTTCCAAGGGGTTGAGCTGCACGCGGTGAATATTCTCCAGCAGAGCATCGCGCAGCAGGTTGTCATCCTTGGTATCGCGCACGATGGCCGGAATCGTGGCTAGGCCCGCCTTGGAGGAAGCGCGCCAACGCCGCTCACCCATAATGAGCTCGAAGCCACCTTCCTCGGAAGGACGAACGACCACGGGCTGCAACAGACCAAACTCGCGGATCGAGTGGACGAGTTCACCGAGTTCATCCTCGTCGAAGACCGTGCGCGGCTGCTTCGGGTTGGGGATGATATCTCCAATGGAAATCTCACGGTAGGTCGCACCGATAGGAGCCGGGGTGGCCTGGCGCTTCTTGGAGGACTTAGAGCCAGAACCCTGTTGAATGGTGGGAGCGCCCTTTACGCGCTTGCCTTCGCCGCCCTTCCGGCCCGGCTGCGGGGTGGAATTACCCAAAATAATATCCGCCGCGGAATCTCCCAGGCGCGGCTTGCGGGTAGGGGCATCAGGACCGGACGGGATGAGTGCGGCTAGGCCTTTGCCAAGGCCGCCTTGCTTCTGTTCTGCCATGAGTTCCTATCCTTCCAATTCCGCGTAAATCTCTGGGCTCACGCCAATCGCCCCAGTGGTCGGGTGCGGGCGGTAATCGCCACGCCGGTCAAGCTCGCGCGCGGCCGCAAGGTAGGCGCGGGCACCGGTGGACGAGGGAGCGTAATCAATAACCGTAGTACCGTACCCCGGTGCCTCGGAAACGCGCACGGAGCGCGGGATAACATTGGCCAGCACCACGGCTCCGAACTGTTCGCGGACGTTATCGGCCACATCCTCCGCCAAGCGCGTGCGGGCGTCATACATGGTCAACAGCACGGCGGAAATATGCAGATCCTCGTTGAGGTGCTCGCGAATCATGGAGATATTGCCCAGCAGCTGGCCTACGCCCTCCAGCGCGTAGTACTCGCATTGAATCGGGATGATGACCTCTTCAGCGCAGGACATCGCATTAATGGTGAGCAATCCAAGGGATGGCGGGCAATCAATGAAGACATATTCAAAACCATGCTCTTCAAGGAAGCCATTATGCAGGGCGTCATAGAGCCGAAATTCACGGCGTACCAAGGAGACCATTTCAATCTCAGCACCAGCCAAATCAATGGTGGCGGGGATGCAGAAGAGGTTCTCGTTGTGCGAGGAGGGCTGCATGGCCTTCTCGGCGGTGCAGTCCCCAAGGAGCACCTCATAGCTGGAATCGGTGCCGGAATTATGTTCCGCGCCCATGGCCGTGGAGGCGTTTCCCTGCGGGTCAAGATCGATCACCAGCACTTTTTTGCCCTCGGTGGCTAGGGCTGCGGCCAAGTTAGCGGCGGAGGTGGTTTTGCCTACGCCGCCTTTCTGGTTAGCAATGGTGATAAGGCGCGGATTAGTCATGCCGTCTACTTTAGTTCACGCGCGGGACACGAATGATCGTGGTTCCCTCGATGGTGCTGACCTCGGCCTTTCCACCGCCGGCTTTCTTAATGTCGCCGGCATCGCGCTCCAGTTCCTCGTGTACCGAAGAACCCTTCAGCGCGATCATCTCACCACCCTTGCGTACGAGCGGCAGCGACCATTTCGCCAGCTTGCCCAGCGGTGCGACGGCGCGGGAGGTGACCACGTCTGCGCCCGCCACGGCCTTTTTAATCGGGCCTTCCTCGGCACGGCCACGCAGCACCGTTACGTTGTCTAGGCCCAGCTCTTCTACGACCTCGTTGAGATAGTTATAGCGCTTGAGCAGCGGCTCGATCAAGGTGATCTGCAGGTCTGGGCGTGCAATGGCCAGCGGAATGCCGGGCAGCCCAGCACCCGAGCCGACGTCGATAACCGTGGCGCCCTCCGGGATTGCCTGCTTGACGACGGCGCAGTTAATAATATGCCTGTCCCACAGACGTGGCACCTCACGGGGGCCTATAAAACCACGAGTGGACCCGTCTGTAGCGAGCGAATCATGGTAAGCCTGCGCGAGGGGCAAGCGGGAGCCGAATACTACTGACGGGTCCATCTCGGACACGATGGGGTTCTCCTCCGTGTTTATTTGTTTTTGCGCTGTTTCTTGGTGCGGTTGTCCTTCTTGCGGGCACCCGGCTTAGGCGCGGAAGTGCGCTTGGCCTCAACCTTAGCGGCTTCCTCTTCTTCTTCCTCGCGGTCCATCTTGGCATAGACGATGCGGGTTTGGAAGAAGGTCCAGACCGTATTGGCCATCATGTAGAACAGCAAACCAATCGGCCAGATGAAGCCGGAGAAAATCAGCATGGCCGGCATGACCCACAGCATCATCTTGGACATCATAGCCATTTGCTGCTGCATCATTTCCGCATTCTGCCCCTGCGGTGCTTGGGTCTTACCAGCGGCACGGCGCTTTTCCTGGCGGTTCAGGCTCATGCGGGCGTTGAAGTGCGTCATGACCGCAATGATGGCGATCATCGGAACGATAATGACGGCTGCCTGGCTGGTGGTCACGCCCTCTACAATCGGCGAGTTCAAGCGCAGGTTGGTCACCAGCGGAACATCGAAAATCTTGGCATCCAAGAACTGCTGGACCAGTTCCGGCTTAAAGATGTAGTTCGCGGTATTAGCATTTTCCTCAATGGACATTGGGTCACCACTGGGATGTCCAAAGCCACCGGCTACCGCCACGGTTCGGTCGAAGGAGCGCAGCACGTGGAACAAACCAACGAACATTGGAATCTGCACGAAGACCGGCAGGCAGCCGGCCATCGGACGAACGCCGGACTCCTTGTAGACCTTCTGCATTTCCTGCGCGGCCTTGGTTTGGTCATTACCGTACTTCGCGCGGATTTCCTGCACCTTAGGCTGGATTTCCTGCATCTTACGCGAGGAACGAATCTGGCTAATGGTCGGCTTGACCATTAGTGCCTTAAGCGTCCAGGTCAGCAGCACAATGGCCAGAATCCAGGTAATGCCCCAGGCAGGGTCCATTACGAGGGACAGCAGCCAGTGCCAGAACCACAAAACGGCCGAAATTGGCCAGTAAATGAAATTAAGCACGAGTGTTTAATCCTCAATTGTTGTTGGTACCCGGGACCGGATCGAATCCGCCCGGATGCCAGGGGCCGCATTTGCAGACCCTGGCTATTGCCATCGCCGTACCCTTGATTGCGCCGTGTTGAGAAAGCGCCTCTAGGGCATAAGCACTGCATGTCGGCTCGAACCGACAGGTCGATACCATCTTAAGGCCAGAGACATACTTTTGGTAGAAACGAACCACTTTGACCATTGGTTTGGCCAATCCTCTGGCTGGGGGAATTTCCTCCCCGCGGGAATTTAGATATCCCATTGCTTGCGCAGTGCTTTGGCAAGATCTTTTTCTAATTGCTCACTGCTAGCAGTGGCGCTGGCGGGCAAAGCACGGATGACAACGTCCACGCTGGCAGGCAGCTTGGGAATGAATGTCATACACACATGGCGAAGCCGCCGGGAGGTGCGGTGGCGAACCACTGCATTCCCGACGGCTTTAGAAACAATCAGCCCAAATCGCGGCCCAGTGGCGGCGATATCGGCTGCCTTGTCCGTACCTGCGTTGTCGCGCGCATGCACGACGACCGTACGAGTGCCCGCCCGGCGACTGCCCTTCATCGTGCGCCGAAATTGCGTCGGCGACGTGAGCTTGTGCTGGGCTGGAAGCATAACTTATGCAGTCAGCTTTGCGCGGCCCTTCTTGCGACGAGCTGCAACAATGGCGCGACCTGCACGAGTGCTCATGCGGGTGCGGAAGCCGTGCTTGCGAGCACGACGACGGTTGTTCGGCTGGAACGTGCGCTTACCCTTTGCCACGTTAATTCTCCTTGAAGTTGTGCGTAGGCACACCACCGCGATGCAGCGGCACGCCCACTGATGAATAGATTCCATGAACCTGACGCATCACAGTCTCTCCGGTGCACGGCGAGCCGACGGGCCCAGCCGGTGCGAGGTGACGCTGTCACTTTCACGCGCAACTCTTTGTTGCAATAGACCATGCCAGATTACGTGATTTCTGCCGCTGGGAACAAATCGACACCCGGGTACACCCGAAATTACATAAATGTTTTTTCCTGCAGCTAGAGGGCCAGATTCTGCGCTCTTGCTGCACCTAATCCATCACGCAGTAAGACCCACCCCAACCCACACCCGGGTGGTGAATTTTTCTCGCTAGACACACCCGCCGTTTCGGCGGTAGAACAGAAGAATCAAATTCCACAGCCCAACCGGTCATGTGGATAACTCTAAATCAGCGCTTGAGACTTTTGTAGTTTCCGCAGCATAGGGCCATAAACTAGCCAATGAAGAGTTATCCACAGTCATGAACTAAGCTGTGAATAACTATTTAATCCACACCTGTGGATAACTCTGTGGAGATCGAGGTGACTCGATAAAAACCGATGTGAAAACCACGGTGGAATCCGCAGTGAAAATTGTTATTCAATGTCCACCCGTCCCCGACTAAATTCCACAAAGGTAGCCTGTTGTGACTGACCCACAAGCGAACCTGCATGCCGTTTGGCGCGCGGTCGTTGATGACCTGCTCGCACAATCCGAGCAACCCAATTCCGAGGTCCCTAGTTTTTCGCACTCACAGCGCCTTTACCTCCAACTGGTTCGCCCCATCATGATGGTCGAGGGCTACACCCTCGTCGCCGCCGAGAACCTGGATGCCAAAAATGTGGTCGAAAATGAGTTGGGCGAGCACATCGCCAAGGCCCTAACCCGCCACCTAGGCCGGCCGTGTTCCTTTGCGGTTACCCTTGCCACTCCGCAAGAGCCACAGCCGCCGGCCGCGGACCCTGCACCACAGCCAGCACCCCCTCAACAACAGCAACCGCCTCAAGCGCAACCGCCGCAGAACACGGAATCTACCCAGAACTACATTCCGCGCCCGCAGCAAACGGATGCCGCTGCACAGCAGGCCCCTTCCCAGAACAATTGGCAGTCGAGTCACGCTCCTGCAAGCCTGGATGAGCTGGCCCAGCACTATAACCAACAGCAGGCCGAATCCGCGGGAAATTTCTCCGGTGCTGCCACCAATTCTGCCCGCATCCCGCGCGAGGCCCCGGCGCACGATCCCAACCGTGAAACTTCCCTCAATCCGAAGCACACCTTCGATAGCTTCGTGATCGGTTCTTCGAATCGTTTTGCCAATGGTGCCGCCGTGGCTGTGGCCGAGAATCCCGCCCGTGCGTACAACCCACTATTTATCTGGGGTGGCTCTGGTCTGGGTAAAACGCACCTTTTGCATGCCGCCGGCAATTACGCCCAGGTACTACATCCGGGTCTGCGCGTGAAGTATGTGTCTTCGGAAGAATTCACGAATGACTATATTAATTCCCTGCGCGATGACCGTCAGGAATCATTCAAGCGGCGCTACCGCAATCTCGACATTTTGATGGTCGATGACATCCAGTTCTTGGAAGGCAAAGAATCCACCCAGGAAGAGTTCTTCCATACTTTCAATGCGCTGCACCAAGCCAATAAGCAGATCATTTTGTCCTCGGACCGCCCACCGAAGCAACTAACCACGCTGGAAGATCGCCTCCGCACCCGCTTTGAAGGCGGTCTTATCACCGATATTCAGCCGCCAGATCTAGAAACGCGTATCGCGATTTTGATGAAGAAGGCGGCCAATGACGGCACCGAAGTGGATCGCTCCGTGCTTGAGCTCATTGCCTCTCGTTTTGAGTCATCTATTCGTGAGCTCGAGGGCGCACTGATTCGCGTTTCGGCCTATTCCTCCTTGGTGAATGAGCCAATCAACGTGGAGATGGCAGAAATCGCGCTGCGCGATTTGGCCCCAGATTCCGCCGATCGGCAAATCACCGCTACCTCGATCATGGAGGTCACGGCAGAATTCTTCGATATTGATGTAGAGACTCTGCGCGGTGCTGGCAAAAAGCGTGCGGTGGCGCATGCACGCCAGTTGGCTATGTATCTGTGCCGCGAGCTCACGGAGCTATCCCTTCCCAAGATCGGTGAGCAATTCGGCGGCAAGGATCACACCACCGTCATTTACGCGGATCGCAAGATCCGCAAAGAGATGACTGAAAAGCGCAATACTTACGACGAGATCCAGGCGCTCACCCAGCGCATCAAGAATCGCGGTCGCGCCTAAATTTCTCTACCGCTGCTTCAGCGCCTTCCTTATATAAAGGAGGGCGCTTTTGTCTGCCCTTTGTCACTTCGCGGATTCTGCTCGGACTACTTAAAGGTGAGACCAGAACTACCAGATCAGAGATTCTTGACTGAGACACCGAAACCTGGTTCAAACCGTCCACACAGCCGCCTACACCTTCGTGTAATTCCACAAAGAACCCAGAAGGTCCGCGAAAAGTGCTCTCTTAACTGCGAAAAGAGTTATCCACAGCGTTATTCACACTTGTGTAATTCCATCTTTGTAATTCATAGATCTTACTCACAGTTTTAAATTCCACAGGCTCTATGCTGGGAGAACCACCCTGTGATCAGCGCTGTGTGTAGATCGGTGATCAAATGACAAAACCTGTGGATAAAACGGTGATCCCGTTAGTTGTCCACAATTCGCCCCGATTGATCACAGCAAGATCACAAGAATTAGCACACCCCGGATCTGCGGCTTGAACTTGTCATTTACCTAGTTACCCACAGATCCCACAGCGCTTATTACTACTACTAAATTATTTCTTTGATCTGTATAGAGGAAAGAGGGTGTGTGGAATTCGGCCCGGCCTGCCTTGGGCCAGGCGCCGATCGGGCGGGCAAAGATGGAATTACACGTTGTGGCGCACCGCGCCCGATGCGGTAAGTTGGAAGCCAGTCTTTTGTAAGTAACAAATTTCCTACTTGCCTCAGAGGAGCTCTTCGCACCATGGATGAAGCCGTGTCATTTCGCGTTGCCAAAGATGACCTTGCCAACGCCGTAGCGTGGGTTGCTCGCAGCCTGCCGTCCAAGGTCACCCAGCCCGTGCTCCGCGCGATGCTGATCACCGCGGATGACAATGGTCTTGAGTTCACTGGCTTCGATTACGAGGTGTCCACCCGCGTCCGAATCGCCGGAATGGTGGATGAACCCGGACAGATCGCGGTAGCCGGCAAGCTCCTCTCTGACATCGTCGCTTCCCTGCCCAACAAGGAAGTGGAGATCTCCCAGGTAGATTCCAAGGCTCTGGTTACTTGTGGTTCTTCCCGCTTTGAGCTGCCACTGATTCCTCTGGATGATTACCCGCAGCTCCCGGTCCTGCCGGAGGTTACCGGCACCATCCAGCCACAGCTCTTCGTCGAGGCCATCCATCAGGTCGCCGCTGCGGCCGGCAAGGATGACACCTTGCCCATGCTCACCGGTGTGCACATGGATATCCGTGGCAAGGACATTGAGATGACGGCAACGGACCGCTTCCGCCTGGCCATGCGCACCTTGGAATGGGAGCCGAAGTCGCCGGATGTAGAAGCGAAACTCTTGGTACCTGCGAAGACCCTGCAGGAAACCGGTCGTTCTTTGGATCCGCACCTAAATATCCCAGTGGAAATCGCTGTGGGAACCGATGACAATATTGGTGCCGATGGCCTCTTTGGCCTGCACGCGGATAATCGCGAGACCACCACGCGCATGCTGGATGCGGACTTCCCTAATGTGCAACCCCTGCTGCCGAAGAACCACACCAATATTGCCTCCATTGAGGTCGCCCCGCTGCAGGAAGCAATTCGCCGCGTGTCTTTGCTGACGGATCGCAACGCGCAGATTCGGATGGAATTCGCCGATGGTCAGGTGACCCTTTCCGCCGGTGCGGATGCTGGTAACGCGACCGAGACCCTGCCGTGTGCGTTCCATGGCCGCGATGAATTCCTCATCGCCTTCAATCCGGGCTACCTCAAGGATGGCTTGGGCGTCATCAATACCGACCGCGTGGTCTTCGGCTTTACCGAGCCTTCGCGCCCAGCCATCATGATCCCAGAACCGGAAGAGCTGCCTGAGGCCGATGAAGATGGCAACTTCCCCACGCCGGAGACCAACTTCACCTACCTGCTCATGCCGGTTCGCCTGCCGGGCTAATGTACGTCAGGGATCTCGATGTTCGGGATTTTCGCTCGTGGCCCGAACTTAATGTGCAGCTAGGGCCGGGGATCACCCTTTTTGTCGGGCGCAATGGCTTTGGCAAGACCAATATCGTTGAGGCCATTGGCTATACCGCCCACCTTTCCTCCCACCGCGTTTCCCACGATGCACCACTGGTGCGCCAGGGCGCGGATAGCGCGCGGGTATCCATTACCGCGGTGAACCAGGGCCGCGAGCTTACTACCCATTTGCTGATTAAGCCCCACGCGGCCAACCAGGCGCAGATTAATCGCACCCGCCTGCGCAGCCCCCGTGAGCTGCTGGGTGTGGTAAAAACTGTGCTCTTCTCCCCGGAGGACTTGGCCTTGGTGCGTGGGGAGCCGGCTGGGCGCCGCGCCTACCTCGATAGCATCATTGCCTCGCGGACTCCGCGGCTAGCGGGCGTGAAGGCCGACTACGACAAGGTACTCAAACAACGCAATGCCCTGCTGAAATCGGCCTCCGGTAACCTGCGCCGGGGCTATTCCGATAGTGATGGCGCCGCTGCGCTGGCCACCTTGGATACTTGGGATGCGCAGCTTGCCCACCTCGGCGCACAAGTAATCGCCGCGCGCCTTTCGCTTGTCGACGCCCTCTTGGACCACATCCCCGCCGCCTATTCCGGCCTGGCGCCAGAATCGCGGCCGGCGCACGTGGAGTATAAGTCCACGATCGATACCTCCGATCGCGAGGTGCTCGAAGCGGTTCTGCTCACCGAGCTGGCCAGCGCCCGGCAACGCGAGATCGAACGCGGCATTTCCCTGGTGGGTCCGCACCGCGATGATCTGGTGCTCAACCTGGGTGATCAGCCGGCCAAGGGCTTTGCCAGCCACGGCGAGACGTGGTCCTATGCCATCGCGCTGCGCCTGGCGGAATTCAACCTCCTGCGCCAGGAGGGAGGATCCGATCCGGTGCTCATCTTGGATGATGTCTTTGCCGAGCTCGATGCCAAGCGCCGCAAGCAGCTGGTCCACTTGGCCGCCGAGGCCGAACAGGTGCTCATCACCGCGGCCGTGGATGAAGATCTGCCCGGAAACTTGGAACCCATCGTGCGCTACCGCGTGAGCGTAGAAGATACCGAGACCGGCCGCATTTCCAAGCTCAGCGCCGAAGATTCTGCCGAAGATCTTGCTCAAGATGCCGCTGGGGAAGGTGAGGGGAATGAGTGAGGAGCAAGGGGGCGTCGGCAAGCAGCGCATCGATCCCGTCACCCAATACTTCAAGCTGGTTCGGTCCACCTCCAAAAACCCGCCGAAGCTGACCCGCCCGGTACCGAAGATGCCGGTGCCCTCGCTGGAGAAGGCGCAAAAGCAGGGGTATATGGGCTACCAACGCGGCTGGCCTACGGGTCCGGATGGCAGAAAGAAACGGCGCACGCTGGCCGTGCCGAGCCTGGGATCCCAAATTAACCGCGAGGTGGTCAATCGTGGGTGGGAGCATGATCTGGCTAATGGCTGGGTGATGGGCAATTGGGAGCATCTGGTGGGCGAGCGCATTGCCGCGCATACGCAGCCGCAGCGGATTAAAGACAAGATTGTCTATGTATCCTGCGATAACTCCACCTGGGCAACGGAGCTGCGCTACCTGCAGCGCCAAATCCTGCGGAAAATCTCTGACCGCCTAGGCCCCGATGTCATTGTGGAACTGCGAATTCACGGGCCGAAACAAAGGCGCAATTATGAGGGGCGGCAGTGGGTCAAACCGCAAGGATCACAAGATACATATGGCTAATAGGCTGAGGTTTACTCAGACCTGCACAATGTAAATAACCTCAGAGCGCGCCAGATTCCTATCTCTCACGGGTGTGGGGTGTCTTTCAGTAGGGGGTATCCGTGTAGAATAGTCAAGGTCTTAGAATTAGCTATAGCCAAAAGGAGAGCATGAATCCGTGGCTGAAGAACACGCATATGATGCCGGGTCAATTACGATCCTGGAGGGCCTCGAGGCCGTCCGTAAGCGCCCCGGCATGTACATTGGTTCGACCGGTTCGCGCGGCCTGCACCACCTCATTTGGGAGATCGTTGATAACTCCGTCGATGAGGCCATGGCCGGCTACGCCGATAAGGTTACCGTCAAGCTGCTAGAAGATGGCGGCGTAGAGGTCATCGATAATGGCCGTGGCATCCCGGTAGAAATGCACGCCTCTGGCGCACCTACCGTCCAGGTGGTCATGACCCAGCTGCACGCCGGCGGTAAGTTCGACTCCGACTCCTATGCCGTTTCCGGCGGCCTGCACGGTGTCGGCATTTCCGTGGTGAACGCGCTTTCTACCCGCGTGGAGGCGGAGATTAAGCGCGACGGCAAGCACTGGTACCAAAACTTCCAGAACGCCATCCCAGACGAGCTCGTTGAGGGTGGCAATGCCCGCGGCACGGGCACCAAGATTCGTTTCTGGGCGGACCCGGAAGTTTTTGAAACTACGGAGTACGATTACGACACCATTTCGCGCCGCCTGCAGGAAATGGCCTTCCTGAACAAGGGCCTGAGCATTGAGCTCATTGACGAGCGCGTCACCGAAGAGCAGATCGAACTGGAGGAAATCGCCGATGCAGAATCCGGCGAGACCAGCGCGGATGAAACCTCCTTCGATGATGCCCCGGACGCCGGCGATACCTTCAACGAAGAATCCGGCGAGGCGGAGGACGCTGCGGCAGAGAAGAAGCGCCGCAAGAAGGTAACCTTCCACTACCCGGATGGCTTGACCGACTACGTCAAGTACCTCAATAAGTCCAAGACCGCGATCCACCCGACGATCGTTTCCTTCGATGCGAAGGGCGAGGATCACGAGGTAGAGGTAGCGCTGCAGTGGAACCAGGGCTATAAGCAGTCCGTTCACACCTTTGCCAATACCATCAACACCCACGAGGGCGGCACGCACGAAGAGGGTTTCCGTGCGGCCCTAACCTCCCTGATGAACCGCTACGCCAAGGAGCATAAGCTCCTCAAGGAAAAGGACGGTAACCTCTCCGGCGATGACTGCCGCGAAGGCTTGGCGGCCGTCATTTCCGTCAAGGTGGGTGATCCGCAGTTCGAGGGCCAGACCAAGACCAAGCTGGGCAATTCCGAGATCAAGGGCTTTGTCCAGCGCGCGGTCAACGAGCACGTCAATGACTGGTTCGATGCCAACCCGGCAGAGGCTAAGGCCATCATCAATAAGGCTGTTTCCTCCGCGCATGCTCGCATGGCTGCCCGCAAGGCTCGCGAGATGGTGCGCCGCAAGTCCGCCACCGACCTCGGTGGCCTGCCAGGCAAGCTTGCAGACTGCCGCTCGAAGGATCCGAAGATTTCCGAGCTCTACATCGTGGAGGGTGACTCTGCAGGTGGCTCCGCTAAGGGTGGCCGCGATTCCATGTTCCAGGCCATCCTGCCGCTGCGCGGCAAGATCCTCAACGTGGAGAAGGCCCGCATGGATAAGGTGCTCAAGAATGCCGAGGTCCAGGCGATTATTACCGCGTTGGGTACCGGCATCCACGAGGAATTCGATATCAAGAAGCTGCGCTACGACAAGATCGTGCTCATGGCCGATGCCGACGTTGACGGCCAGCACATTGCCACGCTGCTATTGACCCTGCTCTTCCGCTTCATGCCGCAGCTGGTTGAGGATGGCCACGTGTTCCTGGCTAACCCGCCGCTGTACAAGCTCAAGTGGTCCAAGGGTGCTCCGGGCTATGCTTTTTCCGACGCCGAGCGCGATAAGCTGCTGGCCGAGGGCCTGGAGCAAAACCGCAAGATAAACAAAGATGACGGCATCCAGCGCTACAAGGGTCTGGGCGAGATGAACGCCGCCGAGCTGTGGGAGACCACGCTTGACCCGAGCACCCGCATCCTGCGCCGTGTGGACTTGGAAGACGCGCAGCGCGCCGATGAGCTCTTCTCCATCCTCATGGGTGATGATGTCTCGGCTCGCCGCTCCTTCATTACCCGCCGCGCGAAGGACGTCCGCTTCCTGGATATCTAATAGCGCAGCACAAAGCCCACCGTGGAATTACCGCGGTGGGCTTTAATTGTGGCGTCGGAAAGCGCCGGGCCTAGGCCTGGGAGCTGCGCTGATCCGCTATGGCGAATCCCAGGGAAGCGAGGCACATGGCGAGGATGACGCTGAAGCCGGCAATGATGGACAGCGGCCAGTCCGCGCTTGTGCCGTGCAAGGTGGCAAAAACGATGGCCGTAATAACGGCAAGCCCAATGGCCGTACCAATGCGCTGGCCGGTTTGGAGGACGGCGCCGGACGATCCGGCGTAGGCCTGTGGAACGTGCGCCAAGGTGAGCGTTTGGTTGGGGGAGATGACCGAGCCTTGGCCACCACCAACAAAGGCCAGCGAAAGGACCATCCACCATTCGCTGGCTCCCCACTGCTCGGTGGCCCAGATAAGCGCAATTGTGGCCACCAGACCGAAGATGGTCACCAGCATGCCAAGTACCACGACCTTGCGCCCATAAACAGAAACGGATCGACCGGCCAGTGTGGCAGATATGGAGCTCAACAAGGCAGCCGGAATGCCTACGGATCCGGCAGCCAGGGCGGAGTGTCCGAGTCCGCTTTGGAAGTAGAGTGCCACGAGCACCCAAATGCTGGTAATACCCATAAACCACAAGGTGGCGATGATGGTGCCATTGCGAAAACTCGGGGTGGCGAAGATAGTGAGATCCACCATTGGCGGATGGCCGGTGGCCTTGTGGCGGCGCTCCCATAGCACCCAACCCACAAGGAGGACGGCGCCCAGCAGTAGGAGCCACCACACGGCCGGGGAAGCGGACGATTCCATGAAGGGGAAGAGGATGGCCCACACTGCAGCACCGAGGATCACCGCACCGATGGGATCCAGGGTGGCAAGGGCCTTGAAGGTGCCCAGTTTATTGCCATTTTCATCGCGCACGCGGGAAAACAGCGGCCGCGGAAACCACAGTAATCCTAAGATGATGGCAATAAGGCCGACGGGGAAATTGACCAGCATGGTCAGCCGCCAACCTAGGTCCGCGCCGCCGAGGCGAATGAGCAGGCCGCCCAGTACCGGTCCGATAGCCACAGCGATGCCTACCGTGGAGCCAAAGTAGCCGAAGGCGCGGGCGCGTTCCGGACCGCGGAAGTACTGCTGGATCATTCCCACGCCCTGCGGATTGAGCAGCCCAGCGCCTATGCCTTGGATAAAGCGGGCGGCGTTGAGTGCCTCCGCGTTGGGGGCAAAGCCGGCGACGGCGGCGCTGAGGGAATAGATAGCAATGCCTGCTAGAAAGATGCCGCCGCGGCCGAAGAGATCTCCGGCACGGCCGGCCGCCACAAGGATGACACCAAAGGTGAGCGCATAGCCGGAGAGTACCCATTGCACATCAGACTCAGAGGCTCCCAGGCCCGATTGAATAGAGGGCAGGGCTACGTTCACGATGGACACGCTCAGCAGGGACATGAAGAGCGCCGTGAGCAAAACGATAAGCACCCGCCAGCGGGCGGGATCTTGGCCGGCGGGGTACTCGGTTTGGTTAGCTGCGGAAGTAGTCACTTCCACACTTATACTCTGCGGTTTGATTTAGGTTCAAGCGTGCGGAGGCTACATGTGCTTTTGCAGCACGCGGCCGAAATCCGGGACCGCAGGGGTGAGGAATTTCGAGGCCTTACCGCGCAAGGAGTTATAAGGCTTAGACAGCGCGGGGGAGTTAATCTGCTCGGCATGCTTATCGGCCACCGACATGATGGAATCGCTCACCTGGGCGCTGCGGGGCTCCAGGAAGGAACCGAAATCCTGCTCGGAGCTGCGTGCAAACTCTTGCCAGTGCGGATCTAAAGCGTGGAGGATATCCGGTAGCACGCGGCCTAGGGCCTTGGTAATGATGGCGGAATCGACCTTCTTCGCGGCGGCGACGGCGCCCTTGAGCGCCATTCCGGTAATGCCCGATTGCTTGGCGACGACCCCCTCAACCAGCTCGCCGCAATCGCTAATCACCGCAGTGCGCTGCGGACCTGACATAAGTTCAGAAAGATGTGCCATGCTGCACCACCTTACGCGAGTTAGGCGGGCTGGCCCGGCAGGCCAGGGAGGTTGGCCTGAATGGCGGCAATCTGATCGGTGATCTGGCCCAAGCCAGCATCGCGCGCGGCCTTCTCCAGATCCACGTTAGGGGAGTACAGGGCCACGGCGCTGGCCAGCGCGGTGACACCGGCGGCCGCTGCGGTGATAATCAGGGTGAGGTCCAGCTGGGAAGAACCGGTAGAGGAACCACCGGCCTCGCCCGGCTGAAAGTCCGGATTTACCGTTTCTTCCCAGGAAGCGGCATCGGCTGCGGTGGCGGTAGGAGCAGTGACGGCGGTGGCAGCTAGCGCCACGGCGGTCAGGCTCGAGGCGGCAATCTTCTTGAAGCGGGACATGGTGGTAGTTCCTTTCTTGGGTCACTATCCCTGGTAACTTAGGTAACTTCTTTAACACTAAGGTAGACGCGCGCGCTGAACTTTGCGAACTCTGCGTTATACCCGCTCAGCGCCGGCACGCGGGCTAATACCTCGGCCATGGCGCGGGCGGCATCGCGGTGGTTGTCATGAATGGCTATTCCCTCCACCTTGGCGGTGCTGGCCGCTGCCGCGGCCGCCAGGGCGGCGAAGTTGGTGATGCGGAGGTTAAAGCGAGCGCAAAACTCGCGGGCCAAGAGGTAGAGCTGTTCAGTAGTCATGCTTGCCTAGGACTGTGCGGGCCGGGCACGGCGGATTTCCGCCTCCAGCTCAGCGCGGCCGGGGAGGAGGGCGCGGGCGGTGGACTGCACGTGGGCATCGGCAAGCGTGCGGGCTGCGGCTGAAACAATGGCGCGCACCACCGCCTCGTGCTTGGAGGTGCCCTGCGCGGAGGCCAGTAGCGTCAGCGCGTGATCCTGTTCGTCCGTAAGTCGCAATGTCATTGCCATGCCTTAAGTGATACCACGGTGATACCACCCGTGCGGCAATTCGAGCCCTGAAAGGCGCTAGAGGGTAGAATTTGGGGTTATGAGTGACAATAACGACGATCTTTTTGATCGCATATTTCCCATTGACATTAATGAGGAGATGGAGTCGAGCTACATCGACTATGCCATGTCCGTCATCGTTGGCCGCGCCCTGCCGGAGGTGCGCGATGGCCTGAAGCCGGTGCACCGCCGCATCCTCTACGCGATGTTTGATTCCGGTTACCGCCCGGAGCGTGGCTACGTGAAGTCCGCCCGCCCGGTCTCGGACACCATGGGTCAGTTCCACCCGCACGGTGACTCCGCCATCTATGACACCTTGGTGCGTCTGGCTCAGTCCTGGAATATGCGCTATCCGCTGGTGGATGGCCAGGGTAACTTCGGTTCCCGCGGTAACGATGGCCCCGCAGCAATGCGTTATACGGAGTGTAAGCTCACCCCGTTGGCCATGGAGATGGTGCGCGATATCCGCGAGAACACCGTGGACTTCTCGCCCAACTACGATGGCAAGACCAGCGAGCCGGACGTCCTGCCGTCCCGCGTTCCGAACCTGCTCATGAACGGTTCTGGCGGTATTGCCGTGGGTATGGCCACCAATATCCCGCCGCATAATCTCAACGAGCTGGCCGAGGCCATCTACTGGATGCTGGATAACCCAGACGCCGATGAAGAGGCTGCGCTGGAAGCCTGCATGGAGCGCGTCAAGGGCCCAGATTTCCCCACCGCCGGCCTCATTGTGGGCGATCAGGGCATCAAGGATGCCTACACCACCGGCCGCGGGTCCATCCGCATGCGCGGTGTGACCTCCATCGAGGAGTCTGGCTCCCGTCAGACCATCGTGATTACCGAGCTGCCGTTCCAGGTCAACCCGGATAACCTCATCTCCAATATCGCGGAGTCCGTGGCCAGCGGCAAGATTGCGGGCATTTCCAAGATTGAGGATGAGTCCTCTGACCGCGTGGGCATGCGCATCGTGGTCACCCTCAAGCGCGACGCTGTGGCTCGCGTGGTGCTCAATAACCTCTACAAGCACTCCCAGCTGCAGACCTCCTTCGGTGCCAACATGCTCTCCATTGTGGACGGCGTGCCGCGCACCCTCCGCCTGGATCAGATGCTGCGCTACTACGTGGAGCACCAGATCGAGGTCATCGTTCGCCGTACCCAGTACCGCTTGAACGAGGCCGAGAAGCGCGCCCACATCTTGCGCGGTTTGGTCAAGGCACTGGACATGCTGGATGAGGTCATCGCCCTTATCCGCCGTTCGCCCACCGTGGACGAGGCTCGCGAAGGCTTGAAGGAGCTTCTCGACGTCGACGATATCCAGGCCGATGCCATCCTGGCCATGCAGCTGCGCAAGCTGGCTGCTCTGGAGCGCCAGAAGATTATCGACGAGTTGGCCGAGATCGAGCGCGAGATCGCCGACCTGAAGGACATCCTCGCCCGCGAGGAGCGCCAGCGCCAGATTGTCCACGATGAGCTGGCAGAGATCGTCGATAAGTATGGCGATGAACGCCGCACCGAGATCATCCCGGCCACCGGCGATGTCACCGATGAGGACCTCATTGCCCGCGAGAACGTCGTGGTCACCATTACCTCTACCGGCTACGCTAAGCGCACCAAGGTGGATTCCTATAAGGCGCAAAAGCGCGGTGGCAAGGGCGTGCGCGGCGCTGAGCTCAAGCAGGACGATATTGTGAAGAACTTCTTCGTCTGCTCCACGCACGACTGGATCTTGTTCTTTACCAACTTCGGCCGTGTTTACCGCCTCAAGGCCTATGAACTGCCAGAGGGCGGTCGCGCCGCACGCGGCCAGCACGTGGCTAACCTGCTGGAATTCCAGCCGGAAGAAAAGATCGCGCAGGTCATCCAGATTCAGTCCTACGAGGACGCTCCTTACCTGGTCCTCGCCACCCAGCAGGGCCGCGTGAAGAAGTCCCGCCTGACCGATTATGAGTCCGCGCGTTCCGCTGGCCTTATCGCCATCAACCTCAACGAGGGCGATGCGCTCATCGGCGCACAGCTCGTCTCCGAGGGCGATGACATCCTGCTTACCTCCGAGCAGGGCCAAGCTATCCGCTTTACTGCCGACGACGACCAGCTGCGCCCCATGGGCCGCGCTACCGCCGGTGTGAAGGGCATGCGCTTCCGCGGCGATGACCAGCTGCTATCCATGTCCGTGGTCCACGATGGCGAGTTCCTTTTGGTAGCCACTTCTGGCGGCTACGGCAAGCGCACCGCCATTGAGGAATACACCCCGCAGGGTCGCGGTGGCTTGGGTGTTATGACCTTCAAGTACACCCCGAAGCGCGGCAAGCTCATCGGCGCCATCTCCGTCGATGAGGATGACGAGATCTTCGCCATCACCTCCGCCGGCGGCGTCATCCGCACCGAGGTGGACCAGATTCGTCCGTCCTCCCGTGCGACCATGGGTGTGCGCTTGGTGAACCTGGCCGACGACGTCGAACTGCTTGCCATCGACCGCAACGTCGAAGAAGATGGTGAGGAAGACGCTCAGGCTGTGGCCAAGGGCGAAAAGACCGTGGATGAGGTCCAGCAGGAGCACAAGGCTGGCGATGCCTCCAAGGATGAGGAGTAATTAATGGCACGACGAGACGTAACGATTACGCGAATCTCGCCCACTTCCGCGTTCCGCGTTGGTCTGGCCTTGTCACTCGTCGGACTCATTGCCTGGATGCTGGCCGTATGCCTGCTCTACATCGGCCTGAACCAGGTGGGCATCTGGGAATCGCTCAATAGCCTCGTCGGCGGCGTGGGCGGCGGATTCGAGGTCACCTTCGGTGTCATTATCTCCGCCTCCGCGCTCATCGGCGTTATTTTCGCCGTTCTCCTTACGTTGCTGGCACCACTGATGGCGGTTATTTACAACGCCATCGTGGACGTCTTTGGCGGCCTGCGGGTCGACCTAGACAACCGCTAGCGCCTCTCTCGTTCTGGAAGATGCCGACACCTTCGGGTGCCGGCATTTTTCTTTCTTCCGTGCGAATCTTTCCCCGCTTTTGAGTTGCAAGAAATATCTGTTGAGCAGGCGATTTGTATAAATCCGGGGATAGTATGTAGAGTTAATTCTCGTTCCGCACAAGGGCCTATAGCTCAGTCGGTTAGAGCGCATCGCTGATAACGATGAGGTCGCTGGTTCGATTCCAGCTAGGCCCACCACGGAACAATGGGGCATTAGCTCAATTGGTAGAGCATCTGCTTTGCAAGCAGAAGGTCAGGAGTTCGATTCTCCTATGCTCCACAGCATGAAGTCCGGCTCCCTCTTTGGAGGGGCCGGACATTTTTTATTTCCGCGGTCGTTCCCAGGAGCTCTGAGAAGTGACACAATGGCGAGCGCTCCACTCGGATCACCATTTTGGGTTAAGGGTCAAAATGTGTGTCTGGCTCGGCGTGTCGCTGGGGTTAGATTTGGCCTTTTTGGATGCCGATTGAGT